>DASRBV010000255.1:0-5812 GCA_035653455.1 Pseudacidobacterium sp.
CGCAACAATCCGCAGACACTCAAGCGTATCCGCGGCCAGGTGCTCGAGCTGGCTGAGCAGTTCCCGCTGTATGGATGGCTGCGCCAACCAGCGGTTGTGGCATAGTTCGCCTTCAAAATGACATCCATATAGCATGAGGACCATCTGCGTGACTCGTTCTATCTCCCGGCGCGGCTTCATCAAAGGAGCTGCGTTTGCATCGTTAGCAGCCAAGGCCGGACTGGCACAAGGAAAGACCATTCAGGAAAAACAGATTCTCTTTGTCGGCACGCAGACAGGCCCTGCAAGTAAGGGTATTTACGCCTTTGAGTGGGACGCGGCCCGTGGCTTGCTGAAGGAACTTGGTCTCGCAGCGGAAAGTGACAATCCGACATTTCTTGCTTTATCGCCGGACAACAAGCGTCTTTATGCGGCGAACGAAATCAACAAATATCAGGGCGCAACGAGCGGAGCAATCAGCGGATTTACGGTGGACCGGAACGCCGCAAGGCTCACGCTGATCAATACCGTTCCTTCCACGGCATCCGGTCCGTGCCATGTGGCGGTGGATGCAACCGGGCACACAGTCCTTTGCGCAAACTACTCCGGAGGAGGCGCGGCCTCATTCCATGCAGATGCGCAGGGGCGGTTGAGTCAGGCCGTTTCAGAATTTCACTACCACGGACATGGCGTTGTGGCCGATCGCCAGGAAGCTCCACATGCGCATCGAGCTACCGTCTCGCCGGACAACCGCTTTGTCTATATCAACGACCTCGGCCTGGATTGCATCCATATCTACCGCCTCGATGCGGCGACCTCGAAGCTGGCGCCGAACGCTCCTGCCCAGTGGACGGCGAAGCCCGGCTCCGGTCCGCGGGCACTGCGCTTTCATCCCAATGGCAAATGGGCCTTCTGCATCCATGAGCTGGCCTGCGCGCTGGAAGTGCTCGAATGGAATGCTCACATCGGCGCGCTTACGTCACTGCATCGCGTGAATCTGCTGCCCGCGGATTTCCACCAGCCATCGCTTGCTTCGGAGATTGTCTTCGACCGCGAAGGAAAGTTTGCCTATGCGGCTGTCCGCGGATATGACCACGTCATGACTTATGCCATTGATCCGACATCAGGCGCATTGACGTTGCTCGACCGCACTTCAGCCGGAGGCCGGACGCCGCGCCACATCGCGCTCGATCCTGCAGATGGCTGGCTTCTCGTAGCCAACCAGGATTCCGACAACATCGCCGTCATTCGCAGAGACAGGCAGACTGGCAGGCTGGAGAAGACAGGGGAGAGCTTTCCACAGATAAAGCCGCAGTGCCTGGTGTTTGTCTAAAATGAAGCTGCCCGTCATTCCTCCCGGATGGACCTGGAAAGGAGCACGCAGCTTTGGGCGAAATGCTGAAGTTCCCGTTCGTGGTTTTTCTGGTCTCCCTTGTCTTCCTTTGGCTCTCGGTGCAGATGGGCAGTGTCCTGGCCGCCAGATTCCGTCCGGTGAAAGAGAATGAGAGAGACGATCTCAACCTCGTCATAAGTGCAAGCCTCACACTGCTGGCCCTCATCATAGGATTCAGTTTTTCCATGGCCGTGAGCCGGTACGATCAGCGCAAAAATTATGAGGAGGAAGAGGCAAACGCAATCGGCACGGAGTATGTTCGCGCCGGTCTGCTGCCGGCGGCCGATGCCGTAAGAATTCGCCAGTTGCTCTCGCGGTATCTTGATCAGCGCATCTTGTTTTATACCGTTCGCGATGCCTCCAGGCTCAAAACGGTCAACACTGAGACGGCAAAGCTCGAGGATGAGATGTGGTCGGCCGTACAGAGCGCTGCGGCCGCACAGCCCACCCCTACAGTGGCCCTGGCTGTTGCGGGAATGAACGACGTACTCAACCGGCAGGGATACACACAGGCTGCTTCCTGGAACCGCATTCCCGTGGGAGCGTGGACCCTGATGAGCACTCTTGCAATTTGCTGTTGCCTGCTGATTGGCTATGGCGCACATCGAAGAGGCGCTTTGCTGTTCATGGTCTTTCCGTTCCTTGTGGCGATTGCATTTTTCCTCATCGCCGACATAGACAGCCCGCGCCAAGGAGTCATCCGCGTGGCGCCGCAAAATCTGATCAGCCTGTCTCAGTCATTGCACGCACACTAAGCCATTTTCATAGATTCTAGGCCCGGACGGACAGCGCGGTCGTGTTTCCGCCAAAGATGCGGCGCATGAACTGGGCCAATCCAGACAATATGCCGCTGGATGCCGCCGCCCGAAGCGTCTGGTTTTCGGCCAGCAGCTCCTGTACCTGTTCACGCAAATCATCCACGTCCAGAATGCACTGGCGCAGATAGGCAGAGGCGGAAAGGCCGGCTTCTGCCGCGCGGACCTTCAGCAGCTTCTGTTCGGCGTCTGTAATGCGCACGGACAGCGTTGTTGTCCGGGTTGCCAGTGCTGCTGTGGTCTTTTTTGCCGCAGGAAGGATGGCTGTCTTTTCCGCCAGCACTTGCCTGAATGCCGGTTCTTTCTGCTTTACTGGCGCGGGTTTCTTCGGCTGGGTACAGCGCTTTTTCGCAGGCGCTTTTTTCCGCTTCGGGTGCAGCGCCTCTTCGTAGGAAATCTCCCGGACCTCAGGATTACTTTGTGTCTGCGTACCCGCCCACGCCTGAAAACGGCTTACGACGGCGCTGATGTCTTCCACTGCCGGTTGCGTGCTCATGTGCTGAGTGTATGCCGTGGGAAAGGGGACGGTAGATTCTCCGAAGAAAAATACTGTCCCCATATTTTCAGAATGGAACTGCTCTGCGAACAGTTCCATTTCAGGAAAAAGCAGGGCCTTCATTCACAGAAGGGCTGAACGAATGCTTCCGGTTTATCAATCATCCAGTGTTGCGCAGCCCTGCGGAGATGCCGTTAATGGTCCCGGCAATGGCGCGGTTGATCTCGTCCGTATCTTCGCCCGCGCGTTTGCGGCGCAGCAGGTCCACCTGGATGAGGCTCATTGGGTCCACATACGGATTGCGCAGGCGAATGGAGCGGGCCAGCACCTGATTGTTTTCCAGCAGTTCTTTCTGTTCCGTAATGGCGAGCACTGCCTTCAGCGTGCGCTCAAATTCAGCTTCGAGCTTTGAGAAGACGCGCTGACGCATCGCTGCATCCGGCACAAGCGAGGCATAAAGCGAAGCGATGCCGAGGTCGGCCTTCGCCATCGCCATTTCGACGTTGCGGATGAGGTCAATAAAAAGCGGAAACTCGGCCATCATGTCACGCAGCAGCTTCAGGCCGTTGCTGTGCTTTTTGGTGTACTGCTCAATGGCATGGCCGACGCCGAACCATCCTGGGACCAGCAGACGGCTCTGCGTCCATCCAAAAACCCACGGGATGGCGCGCAGGTCGGCAAAGCTGCGCTTTCCGCTGCGGCGTGTGGGACGGGAGCCGATACGCGCGTGTTCCAACTCGCCTACGGGAGTGGCCAGCTCGAAATATTGAAAGACCTCAGGATCACCGACGATCTGCTGGCTATAGAACTGAAAGGCCGTCTCAGACAGCTCATCGAAGGCCTTTTCCCACTCCGGCAGCAGCACGCCGGACTGATGTCCGTTCGGATCAAGCGCATTGGGGCGCGCCAGTGCATCGAGTGAGGCAGCGATCATCAGCTCCAGGTTGCGCTCGGCCAGCACTACATCAGAGTATTTCCAGTTGAGCACCTCTCCCTGTTCAGTGATGCGAATCTGGCCCTCGAAAGCGCCCACAGGCTGCGCATAAATCGAGCGATGGGTGGGGCCGCCGCCACGTCCCACGGTGCCTCCGCGTCCGTGGAAGAGACGGAGCTTCACGCCGCATTCGCGCGCCACTTCGTGCAGGGCGCGGTGCGCACGGAAGATCTCCCACGTGCTGGTAAGCATGCCTCCGTCCTTATTGGAATCGGAGTAGCCGAGCATGATCTCCTGTGTGTTGTTCCATGAAGCCAGCAGGTTGCGGTATTCGGGGATGTTCCAGAGCCTGCGGCAGACCTCATGTGCATTCCGCAGGTCGCCAATATACTCGAAGAGCGGAACAGGCATAAGGCCCGGGTCGCCGTTTTTCCCCGCGCATTCAACGCCGCCAAGGCGGGCCAGCCACAGCACTCCGAGGATGTCTTCCACCGTGCTTGCACCGCTGATGACGTACTGACGAATGGCCTCCGGACTGCATCCCCGTTTGACTTCCGCCACGGCCCGAAATGTCTCGATCACCCGGGCGCTCTCAGGACTGAGGTTCTGCGGGACGGAGGCCGCATCACCCGCGCACCATGCCGATGCTTCTTTCAGCGTCTTCTGGTGCAGGTTCACGTGCTGGCGGATGTCCAGAGTATGCAGATGCAGTCCGAAGGTGCGGACCAGAAGAATCAGCGGGTCTATGAGGGTCCGTGCAAGGCGCAGGCCCTGGTTTTCGGCAAGACTGCGACGCAGGACGCGCAGATCATCGAGAAATTCCTGTGCGTTGCAGTAGGCGGGCAGGGCATGGAGCGCGGCTTCCAGAGAGTCTGTGTCCGAGGCTTCTTTCCCGGCTGTGCGCAGGAGGCGCGCATGAACACAGACCATGAAGCGGCGGTACATCTCGAATTCAAAGCGCGCGCCGAAAACCTGTTGCGTTCCTGTGCGGAGTTCCGAGAGATACCGGTGCAGACGCTGGCTCAGCTCTTCGCTGATAGGCAACTGCTGGGCAGACGTCGTCAGCAGATCAATGATGAGCTGCACCTGCTTTTCGTAATAAGCCAGCAGGCGCGTGCGTGCAGCGCGGATGGCATCCAGAGTGACTTCGGGTGTGACAAATGGATTGCCATCGCGGTCGCCTCCAATCCAGGAGCCGAAGCCAAGAAGCAGCGGCAGCTCTGAAATATCTATCTCGATGCCATATACGCTTGCCAGCGCAGCAGAGACTTCCTCGTACAGCTTCGGCAGCGTCGCAAAGATGGAGACATCGTAGTAGTCAAGCCCCATCTTGATTTCATCATTCACCGTAGGCCGCCGGCTGCGGACCTCGTCCGTCTGCCACAGTGCTGTAATTTCCGCCAGAAGCGCTTCTTCCAGACGCGCAATTTCTTCATCGGGAATAGGGACGCGGTCGAGCTGCTCCAGAAATTCTCCAATACGGCGGCGTTTGAAAAGCACCGAGCGGCGCGCCACCTCTGTGGGATGCGCAGTAAATACAGGCACAATAAAGATGCGACGCAACCACTCAAGCGCCTCGTTGGCCGTAATACCGACGCGCTTCATCTCCTGCAGCGTGCCGCGCAAAGAGCCGCGCTGTACCTCGCTGCCTCCGCTTAACTGGAGCGAGAGGCGGCGGCGTTTGCGGTGGTTGGTTTCCGCAAGATTGATCAGCTCGAAATAAAAGGCAAAGGCGCGGCTGAGCTGGTAAGCCCTCTCCACTGAAACTTCAGCGATGCTGCGCACCGAGCGCTGCATCAGCTTCTCGGCTTCGGAAGCATTGCCTGCGGCCTGCGCTTCTCGCCGGCGAATGGCGGTCGTGCGCAGTTCTTCGACTTTTTCGTAAAGCTCTTCACCGGCCTGTTCGCGCAACACCTCGCCCAGCAACATGCCGAGTGAGCGCACGTCGCGTCGCAATGGGACTTCTTTCAGGTCGCCGGAACGCGCCTGAAGTTCGGCCAGCCGCTGTGGCCAGCTTTCTGGTTTCCAAAGAAGGGGCATAGTTTGATTATGCCGCAGCAGGAGTGGCAACTGAGGTCTAAGCAGCGCATCCGGCAAAAAAGGAAGGCCGCATGGGTTGCCGGAAAGAAGGCCACCTCTGTTAGAGCTTGATTTTTTTGGGACTGAACTCCGGCTCCGGATATTTCATATCGAGC
>DASRBV010000256.1:0-8389 GCA_035653455.1 Pseudacidobacterium sp.
TTCAGCAGCGCCGCCGTGTCGGTCACAAAAGGAGCAATCTGCTCGGCGGCCCTTGCGTACTCGTCGTACATCTTTGCCGGATCGAGCGGCTTGGCGCCGAAGAGCGCGTTGGCGATGGTGTTCTTTTCGTGGCAGGCGTTCTCAATGTGCGTCTTCAGCAGATTGGTGTTCAGCAGGTCCACGACGCGCAGTCCATTGCGGGCCATCTTGTCTTCATACGCAGGTCCGATGCCGCGGCTGGTCGTGCCGATTTTCTGCCGTCCCGGGGCACTCTCCGCCGCCAGCTCAATCATGCGGTGGTATTCCAGAATCACCTGCGCGCGATTGGAGACAAAGAGGTGCCTGTCCACGTCCACGCCCAACTCGCGCAGCTTGCCTACTTCTTTGAGGAAGGCCATTGGGTCCAGCACCACGCCGTTGCCGATGACGGCCTTGCAGCCCGGGCGCAGAATGCCGCAGGGTATCAGCTGAAGAATGAACTTCTGCCCGTCAATAATGACGGTGTGTCCGGCATTGTGTCCGCCAGCGTAACGGGCCACGGCGGAAAACCCGCCGGAGAGTACGTCTACAATCTTGCCTTTGCCTTCATCGCCCCACTGGGCGCCCAGAACGACTGCTGTCTTTGCTCGCATCACTGTTTATGCCTGCTTTGCACACTTCCCCTCTTGCGACTGGAGCGTTCAGATGACTGGAACGAAAAGCAGGCTTGAGGGTCTGTGTCAGATCGTGGGCAAATGCTCAACCCAAATTTTGATGATATATGTTTTAGTGCGCAACAGGAAAGGTGAGATGCCGGCATACTCGCTCTGTCTGGTTTCCAGAAAGAAACCGGCAGACTCCGGCCACTGGTAAATGGTGCTTTGAGGATGACATTTTTGTAGGTATGATGGGTCATCTCGTGGGAGATGGAATGAGCATGGAAAGACGCCAGTTTCTGCAAATCGTGCCATATGTTGTCGGCTCTGGCATCCTTCTGTCACACGGTGAATTCGCCCTCGCACAGGCTGTGAAGGCGCCTGAAAATGACGCATCGAAAGGAACTGATATGGAAAAAGTAGCCGGAATTGGAGGACTGTTCTTCCGGGCGCACGATCCCAAAGCGCTGGGGAACTGGTATCAGCAGCACCTGGGCGTCACGCTTACACCCACAACCGAGGGCGGGAGTGTCTGGCAGCAGGAAGCCGGGCCGACCGCGTTCACACCATTTTCCGAAAAAAGCAGCTATTTCGGCGACCTCAACAAGACATGGATGGTGAACTTTCGTGTCCATGACATGACGAAGATGGTCGCCCAGTTACGTGCAGCAGGAATTGAGGTCACAGACCCGGAATCGTATCCCAATATCGGGCACTTTGCCCGTCTGCACGACCCCGAGGGGAATCCGATTGAATTGTGGCAGCCTGCCTGAAGAGAATCCGGCCACGTTCTCTCACTTTGCGACTGCGCGTGCTCTGCCAGATTTGCCCGGAATAGCAAAACAATGCGTCATCCCAGCATTTCGAGCAGCTTTGCCTCATCAATCACCGGCACCTTCAGTTCATGGGCCTTGTCCAGCTTGGAGCCGGCCTCTTCTCCGGCGACTACGTAACTGGTCTTCCTGCTGACGGAGCCTGAAACACGTCCTCCTGCGGCCTCGATCCTAGCCTTGGCGTCTTCACGCGTAAGATTGGGCAGCGTCCCTGTCAGAACAAAGGTCAGGCCCTCCAGTTGCGAGGATTTTTTGCGCTTCTCGGCGGTAAAGGTCAGGCCGGCCTCGCGCAGATGCTCCACAAGCTGACGGTTCTTCTCCTCGTCGAAGAACTCGCGGATGGCCTGCGAGACCTTCGGCCCCACTTCGTTCACGCGTTCCAGCTCTTGCTGTGACGCAGACACAATGGCATCCATCGAGCCGAACTCTTCTGCCAGCAGTTGCGCCGTGCGCTCGCCCACAAACCGGATGCCCAGCCCATACAGTACGCGGTTCAGCGGCGCCTTCTTCGATTGCTCGATCTCGCGTAATAGGGAGCGCGCCGTCTTTTCACCGATGCGCTCAAGCGAGAGCAGCGCGGCTTCATCCAGTTTGTAAACATCGGCGATACTGCGAACCAGCTTGCGGTCGAGCAGTTGGTTCACCACCGCCTCGCCCAGCCCTTCAATGTTCATTACACCGCGCGAAGCAAAGTGGAGTAAGCTCTCGCGCAGGCGCGCAGGGCAGTCGGTATTTACGCAGCGGTAGTCGGCCTCGCCCTCCGTGCGGACAATCTCGCTGCCGCAATCCGGGCAATGCTTCGGGAAATGGAACTTCTTATGTCCGCGTGGATGCTCCTTGTCATCCAAAACCTCGACAACTTTTGGGATGACATCACCGCCTCGCTCCACCTTTACCCAGTCCCCAATCAGCAGGCCGAGGCGCTCGATCTCATCGGCATTGTGCAGAGTGGCGCGGCTTACCGTTGTTCCGCCAATCGAAACCGGAGTCAGCACGGCCACCGGAGTCAGCTTGCCCGTGCGTCCCACCTGTACCTTGATGTCTTCGACCTGCGTAATGCCCGCGCGCGCTGTAAATTTATAAGCCACGGCCCAGCGCGGTGCGCGGCCTGTGTAACCCAGACGCTGCTGCAATTCCGTGGAGCTGACCTTGATGACCACGCCGTCAATCTCGTAGCCCAGCGTGGCGCGGTGCTGTTCGGCGCGGTTGATGAAGTCCATCAGCTTCTCAAAGCTGTGGATCGCCTCGCGGTGCGGATTCACCCTGAACCCGGCCGTGGTCAGCGCGTCCAGCGCCTCGCTCTGTTCCGCGAAGATGTTCTCGCCAGTGGGTGTGAGTGCAAAATAGGCGTAAAAGTCGAGTCTGCGCTGCGCCACGATATTCGGTTCCAGTGTGCGAATCGTGCCGGCGGCGTAATTCCGCGGGTTTGCTGCTGGAGCCAGGCCCTGCGCTTCGCGTTCCTCATTTGCTTTCTGGAACGCAGCAAGCGGCATCACCACTTCGCCGCGTACTTCAAAGTTCACAGGCAATTTTGCTTTTTTCAGCTTTGCGGGAGAGACAGACAGCGGCACCGAGCGGATGGTCCGCACGTTCGTAGTCACGTCTTCGCCGGTCATGCCGTCGCCCCGCGTCAACCCGAGGGCGAGATGCGCCGCTCCATCCTTTGCTTCCTGATAGCGCAGCGCCATAGAGAGGCCGTCCAGCTTGTACTCGCAGACGTAGCTGATCTCTTCCTTCGGCCCGGCAAGCTGGCGCACGCGGCGGTCCCAGTCGCGCAGCTCTTCTTCGCTGGTTACGTTGTCGAGCGAAAGCATGGGTCGCGAGTGCTGCACCTTGGCAAAGCCTTCTTTTGGCTTGCCGCCGACGCGCTGCGTAGGCGAATCGGGCGTAATCAACTCCGGATGCTGCTTTTCGAGTGCCTCCAGTTCGCGCACGAGCTTGTCATACTCCGCGTCGGAGATCTCGGGCGCATCCAGAACGTAGTAAAGATGTTCGTGATGGCGGATGGTCTCGCGCAGTTCTTCGATGCGTTCGGCAATGGTGCTCTGGGCCATGAGCATGATTATAAGAACCGGGCGGCGTGCCTGTGGTGCCTTCGGTATTCCAGTGAAAAACCTGCTGGTTTGAGGTCCTTCAGGGTGACCGTCTCTGGGCGGGCTGCCCCGGCAACTTATTTCCCGGCCCAACCGTCTTTCCCTTTATAGGACTTAGAGGATTTCTGGCTGAAAATTTATCTCTTCCCAATTGGGAAAGCGCCGATGCATGATATAGAAACCAGAGAAAACTATCAGGCTGGTTTCGGGTTCTAAATAAATGGGAGCTGTGTAGTTATGTGGTTCCTGAAAATGCACGACGTTCTGAATCATCTGTCGCACCTGAGCGACTTTCTGCCTGCCATCCTGATTACGGTGGGGGTAGCGATGCTCATCGGGTGTGCTGTCGGGTGCGTCTGCACGCCGTGCGAAGAGAAAGACGATCTCTTCCATAAGGAAGTTGTTTAATTTCTGTAGATAACGCCTTCAATACCGCCCCACGGCGATACCTGTTTTGTTTTCATTGCGCCATAACGTGGGGCAGGTTCCAGTGTCTCCAGACCGCAACCATGCGTAGAAAAAAGCACACAGCGATGCCCAGGGGAGTAGCAACCGCAGGCCGTGCCTTTAGCTGGAGGGCCAAGACCATGATGGCCGCTCCTGCCAGCGCTGCCACGGCGTAAACATCGGCCCGGAGCACATTGGGAACATGCGCCAGCAGCACATCGCGGATGGTGCCCCCACCGACCCCGGTTACGCCCCCCATCAGCACGGCCAGAAAAGGATGAATTTTGAAATCAAGCGCCTTGGCCGCTCCCGCAATGGCAAAGAGGGCGAGCCCGGCAGCATCGAGCGTCACCAGCAATAATGCTGGAAAATGGCTCACCAGGCTGGCTTGAAAAAAGACCAGAATGGCCCCGGCAAATGCAGTGGCAGGATAGCGCCAGTCGCGAATGGAATTGGGAGGCGTGGCCCCTATCAGCACGTCGCGGATGATGCCGCCGCCCAGCGCCGTGGCAAAGGCAAGGACCATCAGCCCCAGGATGTCGAGGTTGTTCTGCGCCGCAGCCATGGCACCTTCGACGGCAAAAACAAAGGTGCCGATCAGGTCTATGGCCAGCAGCAGGGCTGCCGAGTGGAATTGAAGCGTCACGTGTTTATACTTTACGGTTTCAGTTGTATAAAAGAATACCGTCGTGGAAAACGATGCAGCGTCCACTGCATCGTACTGAAAGTATAAAAACAGAGAAATATCAGGAGAATGGCAGGAATGAAGTATTGCAAGCCGCATCTATGGCTGGTGGTGGTTTTATTTGGGGGAATGCTGGCCACATTTGCTGCGCCTACCTTGCATGCGCAGCGCGTAAGTGACCGCGACGTGGAAGCCATGATGCGCAACCTTCACGAAGATGCCAAAACGTTTCGCGCGGGCTTTGATGAAGAGCTGAAGAAAAGCACCATCCGCAAAACCAGCCAGGAAAAAGACGCCAGAAAACTGGCAGAGGACTTTGAAAAGCAGACCGGCGAAATGCTGGGCGAGTTCAGGAAGACCAAAAAGGGCGATGTGGCCGTAGAGAACACCATGAACAGCGCCGAAGAGCTTGGACGCATTGTAGAGCGCATTCAGGTAAGCCCGCGCGTGGCCTCACAGTGGGAAAAAGTGCGCGCCGAGCTGGCCCAGGTGTCCAGCGCCTTCGGCATTCATACTTCGATGTGAACTGCCCCACCCGAGATGACGCGCCCCCTTCCAGACAAGTAAAATACAGATTTTGCAGCAGCTTGTAACTAAAGGAAGACGACAATGGCAGGTTCAGCTATGGCCGGGATTCCGGCCCTCAAAGAAGTGCATCAGCAACTGAAAGCGCGCATGGACAAGGCCGTAAAGGACTTCCAGGCCCATCTGGCATCAACGCGCACAGGACGCGCCAATGTGGCCATGCTCGATCAGGTAAAAGTGGATTATTACGGCACGCCGACACCTATCAACCAGGTGGGGCAGCTCAACACGCCCGATGCAAACACGATCACCATTCAGCCCTGGGATGTGAGCATTCTGGGCGAGATCGAAAAGGCCCTCCGTGCTTCCGATCTGGGCTTTAATCCACAGAATGATGGCAAGATCATTCGTGTCCCTGTGCCGCCAATGACCGAAGAACGCCGGCGCGAAGTGGTGAAGCACGTCAGCCGCGTGCTCGAAGACCACAAGACCGCGGTCCGGAATATCCGTCGCGATGGCAATGAAATGATCAGGAAGGCGGCAAAGGAGAAGAAAATCTCTGAGGACGAGGAGAAGCGCTCGCTTGAAGAGATTCAGAAGCTGACCGACGAAGAAATCAAACGCATGGATGAGATGGCAAAGAAGAAAGAAGCCGAAATCATGCAGGTATAAGCTGGCGTAGTCCAGGGTCCATATCAGCCTTTCTCTTTGGGCGTGTGAGGAAAAAGGACTGCGCACAAGCCCGGACACAAGCCGCGTGTGAGCGACGGGTGAGCAGGACGAGCATTTCTTTGGCTGAAGCGGCTGCACAGGGACTGTACCCGTGTGAAACTTTCAGCGCATGGGCGCAAGGCAGGACGAGTTCCACAGCAAAGAAAAGCATAAAGAAAAGGCAACGGGGACCTCTGACGATCTGCAGGCAGACCTCGGTTCCTGATTTGCCTGGCATGGCTTCTCGGGCCCGCCGAGTGTGCCTTGTCCACGCTTCGGGCAGTCTCAGCCATGCCGTAACTCCCTGCCTGATTCAACAACGCGCTAAAGATGGACATAGCCGCGTGCAATCGCAAGCAGTGACAGCGACGCCACTACCACCCATAGAATGACGCCCTGTAGCATCGGCCTGGTCCCGGTTTCTTTCAGGGTCTGGCGTGTGATGCCTGTTCCAATGAGAAAGAGCGTAACGGCAAGCCCTAATTTTCCCAGCCTGTAGGCGGCAACATAAGCGACATGGAGCTGAGGCAGGTAGCTGCTCATCACAGCAGCGGCGCAGAAATACAGAATGAACCACGGCAGGTGGACCCGCGCACCACTCTTTTTCACCACGGCCATGAGCAAGGCAACCGGAACGATCCACAACGCGCGCGCCAATTTGACCGTCGTGCCGACTGCCAGTGCTATCGCGCCATACTTAGCGGCAGCACCTACGACGGAGCTGGTGTCATGGATTGCCAGCGCTGACCACAAACCAAACTGCGTCTGCGAAAGATGCAGTGCTGCCCCTATGGCGGGAAAAACAAAAAGCGCCACAGAGTTCAAAACAAAGACTGTTCCCAACGAGACCGCCATTTCTTCTTCGTTAGCATTTGTTACCGGACCGAGTGCGGCAATGGCGCTGCCGCCACAGATGGCAGTTCCTGCGGAGATTAAGAAAGACTGTGTTCTGCCTACACGCAGCAAACGTCCCAGCAGCGCCCCCAGTACAAGCGCAAATGCAATACCAATGGCGGTGTAAAGGAAACCCGAGCGTCCGACCTGTATGACTTCCCGCAGGTCCATGCCGAAACCCAGGCATACCACCGAGGTCTGAAGCAGGAATTTCGCCAGCCGCTTGCTGTCCAGATGGTAGGGATGCTTCAACAGCATTCCATAGGCCAGACCAGCACCCAATGCCAGAGGTGGCGAAAGCAGCCCGCTTGCAGCCAAAATAATTCCGGTGAAAAAGAGGTTCTTCGTCATACACTCCTGAGCTTGCCAACTGGAGCGCGGTCACGTCCAAGAGTGATTTGTGATGAGTGATTCGTTTTGCTTATCTGCTCTGTCCAGCGAAGCTCGTCTCGCAAAAAATGGATTCAGGAGTTCTGTGCGAGAGCAAAGCGCCAGAAGAATGCAGTCGGCCCTGCGGGCAAAGGGCCACTCTTCCGCACCAGCATTAGATGGCGGCGGATTTCCAGCCCTTCCACTCGCACCAGAGAAACTGCGCCCAACCGTAATGCCTTGGCGATGGCCCACTCCGAAACAAAGCCGAGGCCGAGCCCTGCTTCAACACCGGACAGGATGGCCTCGGTGGAATCCAGTTCCATTGCGATGTGCAATTGGTTCAAAGATAAACCGGCTTTGCGAATCGCCTGCTCAACGACCCGTCGTGAGCCAGAACCTTGTTCCCTCAGGAGCAGTGGCACTTCCCTCAGCGATGCCAGTGAAACACTCGACATCCCACTCCACTCATGGCTGCGTGGGGCAATGAGCACCATGCGGTCATCGAGGAACTTCTCAGTATGGACTTCCTTCGACAGCGGTGGGCCTTCAATCATACCGAGCATGATGGCGCCCTTCAGCAACAGGGCGACAATCTCTTCCGTATTGCCGCTCAAGACGGAGAGTTTGACTCTGGGGTTGTCCTTTAGAAATGCGCCCAGGATACGTGGCAGGATGTATTGTGCAATGGTAGTGGAAGCGCCTAGCTGCAGGTTGCCGCTCACCTCGCCCTGAAGTTTTAGTAGCGCTGTTTTGGCCTCATCAAGTACGCGGGCAGCACGTTCCGCATACCTGAGCAGTAGTTTGCCTGCAGGAGTTAACGAAATACGCACACCACTGCGATCAAAGAGGCGTAAGCCCAATTCTTCCTCAAGCGACTGGATGTGCTGACTCACCGCAGGCTGGCTGAGATGCAATAATTCCGCCGCTTTGCGGAAGCTGGCCTGCGTGGCCACCGTGCGAAAGACTTTGAGCCGGAAATTTTCCATCAGGTCTTAAACAAAAGACCCCGGAGGATTCCGGGGTCTTTTATGTTTCAGGATAAAGCCAGCTTACACCGTAACGGCCTTGGCTGTTTCCGTTTGCGTAGCGCCAGAGTTCGGCTTGACTTCGGCCTTCTCATTTCCGGGCTTGCGGATATCAATGCCGCCCTTAAAGAAGGCGCCATCTTCAATCGAAATGCGCTGTGCTACGACA
>DASRBV010000257.1:0-6799 GCA_035653455.1 Pseudacidobacterium sp.
AAAAGCCTGTCCCCGCTTGCTGACGGGAAACGTATCGGCGAGGATGGCCTGTTCGCTGGGGGCGAGTCCGCCTCCGCCTGCACCCTGCAAAACGCGCGCGAAGATCAGCAGAGGGAGAGATGGCGCGATTCCGCAAAAAAACGAGCAGATAGTAAAGATGGCCACGCACGCCATGTAGAAGCGCTTGCGTCCAAAGCGCGTGGCCAGCCAGCCGGAGATGGGCAACACCACCGCGCTTGAAACCAGATAGCTGGTCAGCACCCATGTAGCTTCTTCCTCGCTGGCGCCAAGCGAGCCAGCCATATGCGGCAATGCGACGTTAGCAATAGAGGTGTCGAGGACCTCCATAAAAGTGGCAATCGTGACCGTAAGCGCAACCAGCCAGGGGTTATGCTTCGGCTTCCAGTTATGGTAGTCAATCTGGTGGTCGGGCACGGCTACCGTCGCTTCGCAGGATAGGATGAAATTGGGTTAACCATAGAGTAACAAGACAGATGATTCCAAGAGGGCCTATGTATATTCATTGCTTTGCCTTTCGCTGGAAACCGGGAGTCACGGAAGACCAGATACGTCGCGCTGAAAGTGAAATAAAGAAGCTGCAGGGGCAGATTCCAGGGCTGCTGGAGACATATGTGGGCAGGAACATCTCTCCCCGCGGCCAGGGGTACACCTTTGGCGGCGTGATGAAGTTTGCCGATAAAGCAAGCCTGGATGCTTATGGCCCACATCCCGTACATCAGCAACTGGTGCGTTGGCTGATGCCTTTGATAGATCCGATTGAAATAGACTTTGAAATTTAGTGTCCATTTCCGGACGCCCTGTGCTCGAATCTGGACAGTGATTTGTGGATGAGGATGCGGCGCAAGGGGATTCAATCTTTTAGATTGAACAACTTGACCGTTTTGCCGTTCTGGCATCCGACGTGCATTCATTCGCATTGAGGAGTCTGGTTCGATGCGATTCGCGTTTCTGCAGGACTTGCGCTATGCACTGCGGCAATTCAGGAAGTCTCCGGGATTTACGCTGACCGCCATTCTGACCATGGCGCTTGGGATTGGCGCCTGCACGGCCATCTTTTCGCTCTTTGACCAGGCCCTGCTGCGCTCATTGCCTGTGCCCAATCCGCAGCAACTGGTGCAACTGCGATTTTCCGGGGCCACGGTGGGGCACCGCAGTACACAGGGCGGAGACAGCCCAGGTGCCTTTGCGTACTTTTCCTATCCGATGTACCGCGATCTGCGAGACAAGAGCGCCCTTCATGATCTTTTTGCGACTGCTGTAGGAAACGCCGGAATCAGCCATCAATCTGGCCCGGACGCAAGCGCGGAAGCGGTCCCGGTCGAGATGGTCAGCGGCAATTATTTCAGTGTGCTGGGCGTGCATCCTGCCGCCGGACGGCTGTTTACTGCGGCGGATGAGACGGTCTCCGGCGGCGATCCTTATGCCGTGCTCAGTTTCGATTACTGGAAGGCGCGCTTTAACGAAGATCCGCAAATCATTGGCCACAGTATCTCTGTCAACGGCACTCCCTTTACTGTAGTGGGCGTGACGGCCCCTGGTTTTCAAAGCGTTGTCTGGGGAGACATGCCACGCCTCTTTGTCCCCATCACGATGAAGCGCATCATCACTCCCGAGTGGGACGACCTGAATGACAGGCAATCGTACTGGCTTAAGATCATGGGCCGGTTGCCTGCGGGAACGACGATGAGGCAGGCAGGCGCCATGTTGAATCCGCTATGGCTCTCACTCAGGAAGATGGAATTCGGCAATCTGCGCGACCAGTCTGCGAACGCATACCAGGGTTTTGTCCAAAAGGCACACCTGGATGAAATCAGCGCGGCAAAGGGCTTTTCGCCGATGCGGGACGATGTAGAGATGCCGCTGAAAATTCTGATGGGCATGGTGCTGCTTGTCGTCGCGATGGCCTGTGTGAACATGGCCAGTCTTCTGCTGGTGCGCTCGGCAGGTCGCGCGCGCGAGTTTTCCATGCGCTATGCTCTCGGCGCGAGTAAGTCTGCCGTGGTGCGGCAGCTTCTGACCGAGGGGCTGCTGCTGGGGTTTGGGGGCGCCGCGGTGGGGATTCTGCTGGCCCCGCAGATGGTACATATGTTGATTGCCTGGATCTCTGGCACAACGTCAGACACGCCATTTTCACCGGAACTCGAGCCCCGGATTCTGGCCTTTGCCATCACCACCACCCTGGTCGTGAGTTTGCTGTTCAGTCTTGCGCCAGCATTGCAACTGCTGAAGCCCAATCTGGTGGAGTCACTCAGGCAGCAGAGCAGCACAGGAACAGGCAGTGCGCTCCGGTTCCGCCGGACATGTGTGGCATTGCAGATTGGTTTCAGCCTCATGCTGCTGGTGGGTGCAGGATTGTTCATGCGCACCATTCAGAACCTGCGCTCAGTGAATGCTGGGTTTGCCACCGACCACCTGCTGCAATTTGACTTTGCGCCCGAGACGGCCGGCTATCAGGGCGAGGCAGTCACGGCAGTGGAGCAGCGTGTTCTCGATGCTCTCGCAGCGCTTCCGGGCGTGCGCGGAGTGGCAGCCACCAACGATCCGGAGCTGGCCAACGACAACGTGGCCGGCTCGATGGACATTGCCGGTTACACACCCGCTCCGAACGAAGATGTGGATGCTGAGATCCCGTGGGTGAGCCAGGATTATTTCTCAGCCATGGGCATTCCCCTGGTTGCAGGAAGAGGATTTACAAAAGCCGACGCGCCCGACGCGCAGAAGGTCGCGGTAGTGAATGAAATGTTCGCTCGCAAGTATTTTGGCACTCCGCAGAATGCTCTTGGGCACCATGTAAGCCGCAGTCATCGTCCGGCAACAGACACGGTGATTGTAGGGGTGGTGAAGGACATGAAGCATCAGAGCGTGCGCGACAAAGTGCTCCCGACCGTGTACCGGCCCTTCGTGCAGGGAGAAAAGCCCACATCGCTCATAGTTTATGTGCGGACGTGGCAGACGCCGGAATCCACGTCCAGCGCCGTCCGCGCGGCAGTGCACAACATAGATGCAAAGCTGATTGTAGGTGACCTGCGCACCATGCAGAACCAGATAGACCAAAGCATCAGTTCAGAGCGCTTGATGGCCTTGCTGGCGACACTCTTCGGATTGTTGGCCGCAGCCCTGGCAGGTATTGGCCTGTATGGTGTGCTCGCTTACTCGACGGCCCAGCGCACGCGGGAAATTGGCATCCGCATGGCGCTCGGCGCTCAGCGGGGAATGATTGCAAAGCTGGTCCTGCGCGAGGTGCTGGTGCTGGCTGCGGGCACGGTCATTGTGACGCTGCCGCTTGCCTGGCTGCTGGGCCGGACGCTGCGTAATCAGCTCTTTGGCGTATCGCCTGCCGACCCCGTGGTCTATTTCGGCGGCATTCTGATGATCGGAATGGTCGCATTGTTTGCGGCGTTTCTGCCTGCGCGCAGAGCAGCGTCGGTGGAACCGATGCAGGCACTGCGGGCAGAGTAACTCCTGGAGAATTTGTTATGCCTGTGATCTGGAATGACGTTCGTTATGCGCTGCGGCAACTGCGCAAGTCTCCTGGATTTACTGCGACTGCGGTGCTCACGCTCGCCCTGGGAATCGGGGTCACAACAGCGATTTTCACGCTGGTGCAACAGGTAATGCTGAAATCTCTTCCGGTCACGAAGCCTGAAGAGTTATGGCGGATTGGCGACAGGGTCCGCTGCTGCAACTGGGGCGGATATACACAGGGCGATGACGTTGCTCCGAACGACTTCACGCTCTTTTCCTATGAGGCATATCAGAACTTTCGCGCGCACACGCCGGAATTTACAGACCTGGCCGCGCTTGAGGCTGGAAGTATACCGCTTGGCGTGCGCCGCGCCGGCACATCGCAGCAGGCGCAGAACCAGAACGGCGAATTTGTCTCCGGGAACTTCTTCCGCACCTTTGGAGTGGGAGCATGGATTGGCCGCGTGTTTACGGATGCCGACGATGTGGAAGGCGCAACACCGGTCGCTGTCATGAGCCATCACGTCTGGCAGCAGAAATATGCTTCTGATTCTTCCGTTGTAGGCGCGACGTTTCTGATCAATGGTCATCCATTCACGGTCATCGGAGTGGCGCCCCCAGGATTTTACGGGGCCAAACTGTCTGACGGGAACATGCCTGATTTCTGGCTCCCTTTGGCAACGGAGCCCCTGCTGGACAGCCTGACGCGCGGACAGAGCGGCGTCAGGCTGAAGTCTCCGGACACCAATTGGCTGGACCTGATTGGACGGGTCCGCCCGGGCACGAACACAAAGATGCTGGAAGCAAAACTCCGCGTAGAGCTGCATGACTGGCTGGCAAGCCACGTGGGCGATATGGGGCCACAGGAAAAAGAGACCTGGCAGAAGCAGACGCTGCGCCTCACGCCTGGCGGAGCGGGTGTTGCTGATATGCGCCAGAATTATGGCGACGGGTTGAAGCTGTTACTGGCCGCCTCAGGATGCGTCCTGCTGATTGCATGCGCTAACATCGCAAACCTGCTTCTGGCCCGTGGTCTGAAAAACCGGCACCAGAATTCGGTACGGGCTGCGTTGGGCGCATCACCAAAGCGGCTGGTGTACAAGGCGCTGGTGGAAAGTATCACGCTGGGCATCATCGGCGGTGTATTCGGAATCGCGGTCGCCTACGGAGGAACACGGCTGATGCTGCATCTGGCTTTTGCGGAAGTGGCAAAGACGAGCTTCGTTCCGATTCAGGCCAGCCCCTCGATTCCGGTGTTGTTGTTTTCTCTGGTTGTTTCTGTATTCACGGGGATTCTGTTCGGCATCGCCCCGGCATGGCTTGTTGCCCGCGCCAATCCGGTGGAGGCATTGCGGGGCGTGGGCCGTTCCGTCAGCGGCAGGGCCACATGGCCGCAGAAGTCTCTGGTCATCGTTCAGGCAGCGTTGTCTCTCGTGTTGTTATCGGCCGCAGTGCTGTTAGGCCAGAGCCTGCGCAATCTGGAGCACCAGAACTTCGGTTTTGACACAAGGGGCCGCTACATTGCCCGGATCAATCCCGAGCTGGCGGGATATAAGTCTGATCAACTCGACATGCTCTTCCGCCGGATACAGGAGCGACTGGGCGCGATTCCCGGTGTCCGCGGCGTAAGCGCTGCTTTGTATGCACCTATGAGCGGGGACAGCTGGAACAACAGCATTCGCGTGGAGGGAAAACCCGAGCCTGGGCCTAAAGAAGATGCATCCGCAGGTATCGTCCGGGTCACGCCTGGGTTCTTTGAGACGCTTGGAGACCGGATGCTGATGGGCCGTCCAATCACAGATGAAGATACGGCCACAACGCGCAAGGTGGCCGTCATCAATGAGGCCTTCGCGAAAAGGTTTTTCAAAGGCGAGGACCCTATTGGCAAACATTTCGGCCCAAGCAAAATGAAATATGCGGCAACCTATGAGGTCATCGGCGTTGCATCGGACATGCGCTACATGACCTGGGACATGAAAGATTCGCCAGTGCCGATGTACTTCGTCCCGGAGACGCAGACGGCGCAATGGGACGACGCAAGCTTCATTGCAGCAGAAAATTGGTCACATTATCTGAACAACATCATTCTATGGGCACCCGGAAATCCGCCCGGACTCGAAGCGCAGGTGCGCAAAGCGCTGGGCGAGATTGATCCTGACCTCGTGCTCTACAGCGTAGACAGCTATGCGTCTGTTCTGGATTCAGACTTTTCGCAGCAGAACATGATCGCTACGCTGACATCGCTCTTCGGTCTGCTGGCCCTGGTGCTTGCGGCCATCGGACTCTACGGCGTCACCGCTTATAACGTGGAGCAGCGCACAACTGAAATCGGCATTCGCATGGCCCTGGGTGCCGACCGCTCTTCCGTGCTGAAGATGGTGATGCGCAGCGCGTTCCTGCAGGTTGCGATAGGACTGGTGATTGGCATTCCTGCCGCCATCGGCGCTGGATACGCCATCAGCGGCCAGCTCTTTTCAGTCAAACCATGGGACCCGGTGGTCCTGGTACTGGCGACATTGATGCTGGCGATGGCTGCATTCGTCGCAGCCATGGTCCCATCGCGACGGGCAGCCGGCATCGAGCCAATGCAGGCATTGCGGATGGAATAGGTAAGCCCAGGTCTCCTGGGTTTATTGACTGGCCCCGAAAGATGCACATTGACTTCACTCTGCTGTCAACGTATAGTCTTCTATCAAAGTAAACAAGTCAGCTTAAGAGCACACAGAATGGATTCTGGTGCTCTTCTTCTATCGGCATAACCCTGAGCGCGGGGGGCTGAATCACGACAGCTCCAGAGGACCTTGCGTGAAAAAAAAGATCGCCACTGCTCTTTTTGTGTTTTCTGTCTCTGTCTTTGGATTTGCCCAATCGTCCCGCCCGGCGTTGCTCCCCCAGCCGCGCGAATTTCAGGGCAGGGAAGACATTTCTCTTGCCCAGGGAGTCTTCATTTCCGTTCCCGGCAGGGACAAAGACGACGCGTTCGCGGCGCGAGATCTTGCAGACGGCCTCAAAGAACTTGGGGTTTCCGTTGCAGCACGCGCGGGCGCGGCGCATGTTTATCTTTTGCGCGATACGTCTGTTGCAGGGAAACGCGTTCTGTCTGAGGCGAAGCAGTCTTTCGACCAGCCAATGCTGGATGAAGGCTACGTTCTGGTAGCGTCCAAGCGAAGCGTCTACGTGATTGGACATACGGCCGCAGGCGTCTTCTACGGCGCGCAGACCGTGAAACAGCTAGTTTCCGGAACAGGCGGTGACGCGGTGCTGCATGGATGCGTCATTCGCGATTGGCCGGCAATGAAATATCGCGGCGTGC
>DASRBV010000258.1:0-9820 GCA_035653455.1 Pseudacidobacterium sp.
TGCAATTTGCATCGCGCAACTCAGGATGATGTTTCATGATTGAACTGAAAAATGTAGAACGCAGTTACAAGACCGGGGCTGGGCAGACATGGGTGCTGCGCCGGATCAACCTCACCATTCACGAAGGCGAGTTTGTGACCATTATGGGGCCATCGGGGGCGGGGAAGTCATCACTGCTGAATGTGCTGGCGTTGCTCGATGATCAGTGGCTGGGCGAGTACTGGTTTAAGGACGAGCCTGTACACAAGATGAACCGCAAGCAGCGCGCCGAGCTGGCGAAACGGAACATCGGGATGGTGTTTCAGAGCTATCACCTGCTGGATGATCTGACGGTGCAGGAAAATATTGATCTGCCGCTTTCCTATAAAGACATTCCTCGCGCAGAGCGCCAGGCGCTGGTGGCCGACACGCTTGATCATTTTCAGATTGTGGGCAAGAAAGACCTGTATCCGTCACAGCTTTCAGGCGGGCAGCAGCAGCTTGTGGGGATTGCCCGCGCGGTGATCCATAAGCCTGCTCTGCTGCTGGCCGATGAGCCGACGGGGAACCTGCATTCGAGTCAGGCGAAAGAGATTATGGAGCTGTTCAAGCAGTTGAATGAGGAGGGGACGACGATCGTACAGGTGACGCACTCGGAAGTAAACGCCGCGTATGGCAGCCGCATTATTGAAGTACGCGATGGCTGGATGGTGAAGGACACGGCGAATCCGCAGGCAGGGGCGGAGGTAAGCGCATCGTGAAGAAGAGGCCGGGGTCCCAGCAGCAGTTGGCGGCAGTTGCGTTGTCTTTTCTGATGGTTGCGAGCGGACTTGCGCAGACGGCGCAGCAACCGGCACCATCCTCTGTGCCCGATGCTCCGAGTGCGACGCAGCAGCATGCGCCGCTCAGCATTGCTCAACAGGCCCAGCAGGCGCAACAGGTGACGCCAGTGGGACAGCAAGCTCCGTTTCACGTAGAGGTGCCGCACTCGCACAATCCGTTTGCACCGTATATGCCGAGCACGGTGCCACCGATCAATCTTACAAATTCACCGCGTCTGCAGAGTCTTGTACGTGACGGCAAGCTTTACCTGTCTCTGCATGATGCAATCGCGCTGGCGCTTGAGAACAATCTGGACCTCGCTTATTTTCGTTACAATCTGCCGATTGCCCAGGCCGACCTGCTGCGTACGAAGGCCGGTGGATCTGCAAATGGCGTGAATACCGCCATCGCGCAGGGGACACAGGGTGGTTTCAGCGCGTCTGGAGTGGGCAATGGAGGCGGAGGATCGAGCAGTGGGGCCACGGCGGCGGGCGCGGGCGGACTGGTGACGTCAACTCTGGGGAATGGCGCGTCTATTCCTTCCTTCGATCCACATCTTAACGTGCAGGGCTTTGTGGACCATACGACGCTGGTGCAGGTGAATACGATCCAGTATGGAGTGCCGATTTTAAAACAAAACACGATCCAGCTCCAATCCAGCTACTCACAGGCGTTTTCACTGGGCACGAATTTTACGATTACGGACTATGGGCTTCGGCAGACGACCAATAGCCTTTACAACATTCTGAGTCCTCAGCTGACGACAAACTTCAACCTGGTGATTGCGCAGCCACTGCTCCAGGGATTTGGGCTGGCAACAAACCAGCGCTTCATGCATATTGCGAAAAAGAACATTCAACTGACCGATCTGGGGTTCAGGGCGCAGGTGATCGCAACGATTACTCAGGTGGAAAACATCTACTGGGACCTGGTGAGCGCGTACAAAGATGCACAAGTGAAAGAGCGCTCGCTTGCCTATGCCAATGAGACGCTTTCCGATGACCAGAAGCAGCTGCAATTGCAGGCGATTCCTGCGATGCAGGTGATGAAGGACCAGGCGGCAGTGGCGACTGCGGAAGGTGATCTTACGGTTGCGCGGGCAACGCTGAAACTCAATGAGCTGCTGATCAAGAATGCGCTTACCAAGACGATTGATGACCCGGCGCTGGCCGATATGCCTGTGATTCCGCTGGATCTTACAGGCACGTCGGATGCGAATGCGGAGAAGCCCATCGAGCAGCTTATAACGGAAGCCGAGAAGAACCGTCCTGATGTAGCTGAAGACCAGATTGCGATGCAGATTGCGCAGAACAACCTGAAGACCATCAAGAATGAGCTTCTGCCCAGGCTTTCACTTTATGGGCAATTCGTCGGTGCGGGTTTCGGCGGTCAGCTCAACCGCTATTGTGCGCTCGGGTCGGAATGTAATACGACTCTTCCTAAGGATTTTGCCGGGGCATTTGAAAACACCTTCAATTACTCGTCGCCTGAATATCAGGTGGGGTTTTCTCTTGATATCACGTTGCGAAACCGGATTGCCAAGGCGGACCAGTTTCGGGCCGTGCTCGATTACCGGCAGAAAGAGCTGACGTTTGAGCAGCAGAAGAAGAGCATTCTGCTGGACGTCCGGAACTCGCAGTATGCGCTGCAGCAGGCGCAGGCGCGGGTGGTAGCGGCGCAGAAGGCGCGGGACCTGGCGCAGAAGACATTTGATATATCCAAACAGGAGCAGAAGCTCGGAGCCATGTCCGCATACGACGTGCTTACGAGCGAGCAGGCGCTGGCTGTAGCTGAATCGGCGCTGGCGGTGGCGCAGAGCGCCTTTGAAAAGGCGAAGGTTGATATTGACCGCGCGACCGGCTCGACGCTCGACCGCATGGGAGTTTCGATTGACGATGCGAAGAGCGGAGTGGTGGCGCACATGCAACCGTAAAGAGCGTGGGGTCTCCCATCTTGATTCGTGCAAAAGAAGACGGAAAAGGACGGGTGCCCGACAGAGCTGAGTTTGCGGGTAGAATCTAGGTTCGGATGTCTACTACATATCAAGCCGGCAGGCTGGAAACCGAGGCTGCTGCGGCGCAGCCTTCCCGTGTTCTGATAGCCGACGATCAGCCGTCCATTCTGGATGCACTGGAGCTATTGCTGACTCCGGAAGGGTATCAGATTGAGAAGGCACGCTCGCCGATGGCGGTGCTGGGTGCGCTGCAATCGGGCGCATTTGACGCGCTGCTGGTTGACCTGAATTACACGCGCGATACGACTTCGGGCAAAGAAGGGCTGGACCTGCTGACGCACATCAAGTCACTTGACAGCCAGGTGCCGGTGATTGTGATGACGGCATGGGCGAATGTGGAGGTGGCGGTAGAGGCGATGCGGCGGGGGGCGCGCGACTTCATCCAAAAGCCCTGGGACAATGCGCGTCTGCTGACGATCCTGCGCACCCAAATTGAGCTGCACCATGCAGTGAGGCGGGCACAGCATCTTGAAGCGGAAAACCAGATGCTGCGTGGGCAGGGGCTTCCGGAGTTGATTGCTACGGCGCCGGCGATGCAGCCTGTGCTGAGCACGATCCGGCGCATTGGGCCATCGGACGCCAATGTGCTGATTACGGGCGAGCATGGCACAGGCAAAGAAGTCGTGGCGCAGATGCTCCATGCATTGTCACCGCGCGCTGCGCGTTCGCTTGTAGCTGTGAATACAGGCGCGCTGCCGGAAGGCACGTTTGAGAGCGAGCTTTTTGGGCATGTAAAGGGAGCGTTTACAGATGCGCGAACGGAGCGCATCGGACGATTTGAACTTGCCGATGGCGGCACGCTTTTTCTGGATGAAATCGCAAATGTACCGCTGCGCCAGCAGGCGAAGCTGCTGCGCGTTCTGGAGACCGGAGAGATGGAGCGCGTTGGCTCGTCAAAGACGCGGCGCGTGAATGTGCGCGTACTCTCGGCAACGAATGCCGATCTTCGTGCGGAAGCCGAGCAAGGGCGTTTTCGTGAGGACCTTCTTTTCCGGTTGAATACGGTGGAAATTCATTTACCGCCGCTGCGCGAACGGCGCGAAGATATTCCTTTACTGGCCGGGCATTTTCTGAACCGCTACGCGGGACGGTATCGCAAGCCGATGGAGGGGATTGATCCGGCGGCGGTGCAGGTGATGATGCAGCATCCGTGGCCAGGAAATGTGCGCGAGCTTGACCATACAATTGAACGCGCAGTGCTGATGGCGCGAGGCACGAAGATTGAAGCGTCCGATCTGGGGCTGAACCAGGTGCGTGTCACCGCGCAGACCCTTGAAGACATGAGCCTGGAAGCTGTAGAGAGTATTCTCATCCGCAAGGCGCTGGCCCGCGCAAGTGGCAACGTGAGCCAGGCCGCAGAGGCGCTCGGCCTGAGCCGCGGCGCCTTGTACCGGCGGATGGAGAAATATGGCATCTGACAGAGGGCACGCGACGAGCAAAATTCCCGCTGAAGGATTTCGGTTTGAGACGAGGGTAAAAATCCTGATTGCCTCGCTGTGCCTGCCTGTCTTTGTTCTGATTGCTGTACTGCTTTGGATTGAGCATTCCTCGCTGCCTGTCATTGTGGGAACGCTGACTGCACTTGCGCTGGTGGTCCTGCTGGGGGCATCCATTTTTATTGAGCAAGTGGTGCGTCCGTTGCAGACGCTGACCAATGTGGTGGCGGCGCTGCGAGAGGAGGACTTTTCTTTCCGCGCGCGCAACGCCACTCCGCATGATGCTCTGGGCGAGCTGGCGATTGAGATCAATCAGCTTGCAGATACGCTGCAATCGCAACGGCTGGGCGCGCTGGAAGCTGTCGCATTGTTGCGCCGCGTGATTCTGGAGATGGATGCGCCTGTTCTGGCCTTCGATGAACAATGCACTTTGCGCGTGGTGAATCCAGCGGCGGAGCGGGTGCTGCGGCTGAATGCGGCGCGCGATCTGGGGCGGAAAGCAGGCGACCTGGGGTTGCAGCGTCTCATAGATGAAGCGGACGAGGGCATCGTGGCCATTGAATCGCAGGGGCAGCAGGCACGCTGGATGGTTCGAAAGAGCAGCTTCCGCCAGCGCGGAGTGCCGCATACGCTGCTTGTGCTGTCTGACGTAAGCGCGGCGCTGCGCGAAGAAGAAAGGGCCGCATGGCGGAGACTGATTCGCGTGCTTGGTCATGAGATCAGCAACTCGCTTGCGCCGATCAAGTCTATTGCGGGCAGTCTGCGTCAACGCATCGGGCAGGTGAAAGATGGCAATACTGCCGATTTTGAGCGCGGGCTGAATGTGATTGAGAGCAGGGCCGAGTCGCTCAACCGCTTTGTGCAGGCCTACCGGCACCTGGCGCAGCTTCCCGCGCCCGTGCTGCGGAGCGTTTCGCTTCCATTGCTGTTTGACCGCGTAGCTGGCCTGGAAACGCGCTTACCGATAGAAATTGGCGATGTGCCGCAGGTGAATCTGATGGCCGATGCCGACCAGATGGAGCAATTGCTGATCAATTTAGTGCGCAATGCCGTAGAAGCTGCCATAAGCGAGCATGAAGAAGGCGGCATGGCGGGCAGTCCGGCGGTGCGAATTTCCGGAAGGGTTGCGGGAGGCTTTGCTTCCATTCTGATCGAGGACAATGGCCCCGGGCTGGCGAACCCAGGCAATCTTTTTGTGCCGTTCTATACAACCAAGCGCACCGGCACGGGGGTGGGTCTGGTGCTGGCGCGGCAGATTGCCGAGGCGCATGGCGGTTCGCTGGAATTGCGCAATCGAGCGGGCACAAAGGGATGCCAGGCGGAGGTGAGGATTCCGCTGGTTGGGGAGCGCGACCGTGTGGATGAAGCGAGGGCTTCAGCGGCAGAGCATGATGGATAGGGGATTCTTCCTCCCTGCGGTCGGCAGAATGGCGGAGTTTGTGTGTCGGTTGGCAGAATGGTGGGCTATACAGTGGCAGTCCACTGACTTCCGGTAAGATATTCGCATAACAAACTACAGAAATGCAGGTCCCATTCGGCAAGCTCAGGGCAGGCCCTCCACTCCGCGCCTTTGGCGCTGCGGTCGGGATGAGAATTCTTATCAGGTCAAGAGGAGAAGGAAACGAGTGAGTGAAGCTGTTTCTAAGGTGGCCATCCTGGGTTTTGGAACGGTGGGCAGTTCGGTGGCACGCATTCTTTGTGATGCAAAGCCGCAAGGCGTAGAACTGACGCATGTGTTCAACCGCGGTGTCGCGCGCAAGCGTGTGGAATGGGTCCCGGCGGGTGTGACGTGGACTGAGAACATTGAAGATGTGTTCTCGTCCTCTGCGGATGTGGTGCTCGAGCTCGTAGGCGGTCTTGAGCCTACGGGGGAATGGGTGCGGCGCGCGCTGGAGGCAGGGAAGTCTGTTGTTACGGCGAACAAAAAGCTGATTGCCGAGCACGGGATTGCTCTGGACAAGCTGGCGCGCAGGAAAGGTGTCCACCTGTATTACGGTGCGGCCGTGGCCGGCGGAGTGCCTGTGATTCCCGGCATACAGCAGGGGCTTGCGGGAGACAGCATTACGCGCATCGAAGGCATTCTGAATGGGACGTGCAATTTCATTCTGAGCAAGATGGAAGAGGGCGCGGAGTTTGCGCCTGTTCTTAAAGAAGCGCAGAAGCTTGGGTATGCCGAGGCTGATCCGACCGAGGACGTAGGCGGGTTTGACGCGCGCGCGAAACTGGTGATTCTGTCGCGGATTGCGCTGCGTGCCGATGTGGCGGTGGGCGATGTCTGCTGCAAGCCCATTACCGAGATTGCAGCCATAGATTTTGCCTATGCAAGGGAAATGGGCTGCACTATCCGGCAGATATCGCGGGCTGAACTGAAGGACGGGCAGGTATGGGCTGCGGTCGGTCCTATGCTGGTGCCGCTGGCTTCTCCGCTGGCGTGGTCGCGGGGAACAGAAAATATGGTGCTGGTGGGCGGCGCCTATGGCGGGGACGTGGTTTTTTCCGGACACGGAGCAGGGGGGCATCCAACAGCCGTGGCGGTGGTTTCTGACCTGCTGGCGGTGGTACATGGCTCCCGGACGATTGATCTACCCAGCAGGAAGACACCGGTCAGCGCTGATCTGCTGGTGCCGCACTATATTCGCTTTATTGTGAAAGACCGTCCGGGAATTATTGCGCAGATTGCCGGCGCATTAGCTGAGCAGGAGATCAATATCCACGCCATCCTGCAAAAGCCCGGATATAAGAAGACCAATCTGCCCTTTGTGGTGATTGCCGAGCCGTGTTCCGGATCAGCGTTGAAACGGGCCCTTGAAAAAATCGGTCATCTCGACTGCTTGCTGGAGCCGACGCTGGACATGCCGATTCTGGACGCGGAAAGCCTTAGCTAAGGCACAGCGTCCAGGCATCTTTTTGTAACGGGTGGATTGGCGAGGCCACCATTGCTGTGAGTATAATCGCGGTGCGAATGGGTGTGTTTGCCCGGCGTTTTTCTCCTTCCTCTCTCGTTCAGCGTTCATGCCCTCCGAATCACCCATAGCGCCAGGGGAGGGGACCTTTATGTCTACACAAGCGATGTCCAGGTCAGTGGACCCGGACAAAATGCAGGCACTTTTGAACCAGGCTGTTGCCGATATGGGCGCAGCCATGCACTCGGTGCTTCTTGTGATTGGGGACAGGCTGGGACTGTATCGCGTTATGGCCAGTGGAGAGCCGATGACTCCTGCCGAGCTGGCACGCCGCACGGGGACGTTCGAGCGCTATGTGCGCGAGTGGCTGAATGCAAATGCAGCGGCGAAATATGTGGAATACGATGCAGCATCGGGAATGTATTTCATGACCCCGGAACAGGCGCAGTTGCTTTCCCAGGGCGGGATGGCGATGGACCTGCCGGGGCTGTATCACTTCATTGCATCGTGCATGAAGGACGAGGAGAAGATTACCGAGGTTTTTCGGACAGGCAAAGGCTTTGGATGGCACGAGCATGAAAAGGGGCTGTTTGAGGGCACGGAACGGTTCTTCCGACCGAATTATCTGGCAAACCTGACGACGAACTGGATACCAGCGCTGGATGGAGTGGAGGCAAAGCTGCGTCAAGGGGCGCGCGTGGCCGACATCGGCTGCGGACATGGTGCTTCGACGATTCTGATGGCACAGACTTATCCTAAGTCAGAATTTTTTGGCTTTGATTATCACGAGGCATCCATTGAGCGGGCGCGAAAGACGGCTGCCGAGGCCGGATTATCAGACCGTGTGAAGTTTGAGGTTGCTCCGGCGCAGGCGTACCCGGGCGAGAATTATGACTTTGCCGCATGTTTCGATTGTCTGCACGATATGGGCGATCCTGCGGGAGCGGCGCGGCATGTCTTGCAGTCTCTGGCGAAAGACGGAACGTGGATGATTGTGGAACCGCGCGCAGGCGATGATACGGTCGCCAATCTGAACCCGGTGGGGAAGATTTTCTATTCGGCATCCACTATTTGCTGCGTGCCCGCGTCACTGTCGCAGGAAGTGGGCGCTGGTCTGGGAGCGCAGGCGGGTGAGAAGAAGATCCGCGAAGTAGTGATGCAGGGTGGATTTACGCACTTCAGGAGAGCGGCAGAGACGCCGTTCAATATGGTATTTGAGGCACGGCGATAAGACCTTATCTATCAAGGAATTCGACTATACGAAGCGAAGAGTGGGCTGGAGTAGCTGCGCGCAACTTTTTGGCGTTCCAGGGTTCTAATAGATAGACAGGGTCTCTGCAAGACCTTAAAGGGTTTTGCAGTCACGCCAGAGGAATTGCTCTTCTGGCGGGGAGGTCTTCGGTGCGTATCCTGCGTTCAGTCACGTTGCTTGCGGCACTTGCCTTGCCGGCGTCGTTTGCCCACGGTCAGATTGCTGTGGGAATCGGGATTGGCCCGGTAATTGATTATCCTGCACCTGTGTATGTGGCGGCGCCGCCTGTCTGTCCGTGGGGATACTATCCATACTGGCCGTATGAGTGCGCTCCCTATGGGTATTACGGCCCGGATTGGTTTGTGAGCGGAGTTTTTATCGGCGCCGGTCCGTGGTTTACAGGTTGGTTCGGAGCGCCGTGGGGCTGGGGCTGGGGTCATCCCTGGGGCGGCTGGGGCTGGGGACATCCGTACTGGGGCTACGGTCGCGGTTATGGATGGGGTTATACCAGCGGCTACTCGCATGGATATGTGAACGGATTCAACAATGGTTACCGCAATGGCGGAGCCTGGGGCGTGCCACAGTCACGTGGGTTCAATAACGGCTTCCGCGGAGGCGGCGCTTATGGTCATACGCCGTTGGGCGGCACGCACGTGCTGAACAGCGCGGGTTATCGCGCACCATATAATGGCGGTTTCCGCGGCAGCAATGGGTTCCACACATTTACCGGGTCTACGGGGTTCCACGGTACCGGATCCACGGGGTTCCACGGATATAGTGGCAGCTCTGGTTTCCACGGATATAGTGGCGGCGGTATGTCCGGCTTCCATGGCAGTTCCGGCATGCATGGCTTTGGTGGGGGCGGCTTCCATGGCGGCGGATTTGGTGGCGGAGGTTTCCACGGCGGCGGTGGATTCCATGGTGGCGGGGGACATCGCTAAAGAAAGCCGCACCTTTCGAAACCTGGACTTGAGTAGAGCTTCTTACGGCATTTTCACGGATTCTGCACTCCATTTGCAATGTGTAGTGTCGCCGACTCCCTGTTGGTCGCGGCGACTATAGTCTCCGGACATGGTACAGGCCGTCTGTGAAATGCTATCGCGAACAGACACAAGGACGTGGAAAGTCCTGACGAAGCCGGATACGGAATTACATGACGCGGCCGTTTCCTGAAGCGACGCGGTTGGCGTGCGCACCAGCGCGCAGTTTTGGAAGCATGACTCGATAAAAGTCACACAGCATCCGAGTGCGTTCTGCATCGGATCGCAGGACGAGCAGTTGCTGTTTGAAGCCGAGATCGGCGGGCAGTGCTGCCGCGAGATGAAAGGCAATGGGCGCGCCGAGGTCAAGTTGGACAGAGGGCTGCTCAATGCCGGCAAGCTCCAGGATTTCAAAATGCAGAGCGAGGCACTCT
>DASRBV010000259.1:0-2127 GCA_035653455.1 Pseudacidobacterium sp.
TCGGTCGTTGATTGAATAAACCGAGAGGCTCCTGAGGGATCTCGGGTAAGCTTTGGGTTGGAGACCGAAGCGTGCCACGGGAGCAAAGGAGCCCTATGCAGATTGTAGGATGTGATTTTCATCCCGGCCAGCAGCAAGTGGCGATTCTGGACACTTCGACCGGGGAGGTGCGGGAACAGAAGCTGAGTCATGCGGTGAAAGAGGAAGTAGAACGTTTCTACGGGGAGTTGGACAAGCCGGTGCTGGTGGGCATGGAAGCGGTGGGCAACTCGCTGTGGTTTGAGCAACTGCTGGAGCGGCAGGGGCATGAGTTGTGGATCGGAGACGCAGCCCGCATCCGGGCCAGCGAAGTGCGACGACAGAAGACGGACAAGCGTGACGCGAGTCATATTCTGGAGTTGCTGGTGACGGGACGCTTTCCCAGGATATGGGTCCCTTGCCGTCAGGAGCGGGATCAGCGGCAGTTGCTGCTGCATCGCCACAAGCTGGTGGGGATGCGGACGCGGGTGAAGAACGAGCTGCAGCACCTGGCGTTGAACCAGGGAGTGCAGAAGAAGCATTCTTTATGGAGCGCTGCGGGAAGGACAGAGCTGGAAAAGCTTCCCTTAGAAGGATGGACAGCGAGACGTCGTGCCGATCTGCTGGGGCTGCTCAGGATGCTGGACAGGCAGGTAGAAGCACTGGACCAGGCGGTGGCCGCCGTGGCAGCAGAGAACCCACAGGCGCGGCTGCTGATGAGGCAGCCTGGGGTGGGCCCGATCACGGCACTCCACCCCAGAAAGCACCGACCGCTTTCTGGGGACCCCGGCACTGGCTTTTGTGCTGACTCTGGGGGACATAACACGTTTTCCGCGGAGCAAGCAGGTGGCCAGCTATCTGGGATTGATACCCAGTGAGCGCAGTTCGGGGGCGAAGCGGCGGCTGGGGGCGATTTCCAAGCAGGGCAACCAGTTTCTGCGCACCCTGCTGGTGGAAGCGGCGCAATCCGCTGTCAAGCACGATGAGCAGTTTCGGAAAGAGTATCGCCGTCGCTGCCACAGCAAGCCGAAAGGCGTGGCCAAGGTTGCGGCGGCGCGCAAATTGGCGGTGCGGCTGTACTGGATGCTGAAGACCGAGACACCGTACCGCGATGAAGTTCACACCGAGGGTGGCCCGAGTCATTCTGTGGTCGGCAAAAGCCAGACCGTTTCGTTGCATGGGCGCTCTCGCATCCCGTAGCCGACGGGATGTTCGCACAAACAATCATGGCCGCAGTACGAGGCCGTATCGATGGCTGGTGGAACCGATGTTCCGCCGTGGATGATTGGCAGCAGAAGAGGACTCGCGTGACGCTTCGGTCTCCAAACCTTCGCCACCTGAGTTGCTCCGAAGCAGCTCCCAGCCCTTCTCTGCCTTGACAACGCCTCTCGGTTTATCGACAGAATGACGGACTCTCGTATATGGAAAATGCGTCAAAACCGGATTTTCTGGCAGCGGGGAAAAGCTCAGCGGTATTGGTTAAACCCTCTTATCGCTGAGATTCTTCCTCCCTTCGGCCGTCGGAATGACAGATACGTATATGTCTGTCGCTAGAGTGACAGACTCTACATTGTTCGGCCAATGTGCTGACCGAGGCCCCGGAAACCCCGTCAGCACATGGAAAAAATGTTATAAAAAAGGGCTTTTTTAGAAAAAATGCTGTAAAAAAGCCGCATTTTTCTTCGTTCTCAGCCGTGCAGATGGCCCATTTTGCCGTCCTGATAGTCCTGCACGGCCTGCATGATTTCGTCGCGCGTATTCATGACGAACGGACCGTAGCTAAAAACAGGTTCATGGATAGGCTCGCCGCTCAGGACCAGAAGGACCGTCTCCTCCTTCGCTTCGAGCGAAACCACCGTGCCTTCCTGGCCCAACACAGCAATCTTTGCCTCGCCCTGGACGGAATCCACGCCATTGATCACAACGTCGCCCTTGAGCAACACGATGCCTGTATTGTGTTCCTGCGGAACCTGCAATTCGGCCTTTGTTCCGGCCTTCAGGCGAACGTCAAAGACATTTACCGGAGTGAAGGTCAGCGCCGGTCCCTTTGTACCGGACAGTTCGCCTGCGATGATGCGCGCATAGGAGCCGTTACCGAGGTCTATGGAA
>DASRBV010000260.1:0-6347 GCA_035653455.1 Pseudacidobacterium sp.
AGATAAGTGTCCACACCACCTTCATAACGGTTCTGGAAGAGCCGGAGGGTTTCTTCGGCGGCGCTGGTTGCGTTGTGCTGTTGCTGGGCCTCGGAACTCAGAATGCGCAATGCCGCCAGATTGTCTTCCACCTCCTGGAAGGCGGAGAGCGCCGTCTGGCGATAGTTCGCAACTGTTGCATCATAGCCTGCGAGGGCAGATTCTTTGGTCGCGCGACGGCGGCCCGCATCAAAAAGCGTTTCTGACAGAGTTGGGCCCACTGCCCAGAAGCGGCTTGGCCAATTCAGCCAATTCATGGCGGATGTGCCCTGAAACCCTGCCAGCGCACTTAGGCTGAGTGTCGGGTAATATGCTGCCTGCGCAATTCCGATTTGCTGGTTGGCCGCGGCCATGCGCCGCTCTGCCGCGGCAATGTCCGGACGGCGTTCCAGCAGCTCTGAAGGCATAACGGTTGGGATGGCCGGCAACACGGGGCCGTTAGCGTCCTTGGGCACAGGCGGCAGACTGAAGGATGCCGGTGGTTTGCCTATGAGGATGGCGATGGCGTGCTCATATTGCGCCCGCTGAATGGAAACATCAGAATCCAGCACCTGCGTCTGCTCCAGTTGCGTGCGTGCCTGTTCTACATCAGATTTCGGAGCAGCTCCGCCCTCAAAGCGGTTTTCGGTGAGCCGCAGGGCCTCTGTATATGCCTTTACTGTGTCGTCGAGCAGCTTTTTCTGAGCATCGGCGCTACGCAGCTCGAAGTAATCTATGGCCAGCTCAGAATGCAGGCTCAACCGGACGGCAGCCATATCTGCGGCGCTTGCCTGGGCCTGCTCTCTGGCAGCAGTCACGCTGCGGCGGATGCGTCCCCAGAGGTCAATTTCCCAGGAAAGATCTACGGGCAGGGTGAAATCACCGACGCCATTGTTGGCCTGTGATTGCGGGAAGTATGGCTGATGCGCCGAATCACGCACGGTGGAAATGCCCGGAGATACGCCAATGGCCGGCGCTTCTGATGCGCGATTGAAACGAATAGCAGCGCGCGCCTGACGGAAGTTGGCCTCGGCGATCTTCAGCGTCTGGTTGGACGCATCTACCTGTTCTTCAAGCGCATTCAGTTGGGGGTCTCCGAAGATTTCCCACCAGTTCCCGCGGGCAGTCTGGTCGCCTGGTTGCGCGATCTTCCATCCGCCGCCAGGCTGCGGCGCATTGGCCGCTTCTTTGAAAGAGGGCGGAGCAGGCAGATCAGGCTTCACATATTTTGGACCGACCATACAGCCGGAAAGCAGCAGGAGAAATGCCGCTCCAGATGCCAGCAGGGCGTGCTTCATTGCGCCGCCCCTTTTGCAGCAATCTGCACGGCCGCTCCGTTTTCCAGCGAATCGGAGGGGTCCACGACAATCGCATCTGTTGGAGAAAGTCCGGCGACAACTTCTACGGTGTCACCATAGTCGTGGCCAATTGCGATAGGGACCATCTGCACTTTTCCATTTCTCACAACTGCAACACGCATGCCTTCTTTACGGAAGATAAGCGCATTGGCGGGAACGGTGACGGCGCCCTCAGCAGGAGGCACTTTGAGATGCACGAAGGCGTAAGCTCCGGGAAGAAGCTGGCCCCTGGGGTTGTCCACGTCTACTTCAACATTCAATGTTCGAGACACAGGATCAATCGCCTGAGAGCTTCGTGTGATTGTGCCTGTAAACGTCTGTCCGGGGAATTCATCCAGCGTAAGAGTGGCCTTTTCGCCTGTTTTTACGGATGCGGCGTACACTTCCGGGACCGGTATGTAGACGCGCAGCTTCTGAATAGAAGCGATGTGAAACAACTCTTTCGGAGTTGTATTCTGGCCGGCATCAATCAGCGCGCCGATGTCCACATTGCGGGCGGTAATGACTCCATCAAACGGAGCATACACGTGTTCGAAGGACTGAAGCTCCTGCAGGCGTCGCACATTTGCTTCGTTTGAAGCCACGAGCGCCTGCTTTGAATTCAAGTCGCTTACGGCCTGGTCTGTTTCCTGCCTGGAAACGGAGTTGGTTTCCAGCAGATGCTTCCAGCGGGCCGCGGTGATTTGTGCAAGCTGTAGATTGGCCTGAGCATTTTTCAACTCCGCCTGTGCCTGCGCCAGTTGCTGGTCAAGCTCGGGCGTTTCGATTTCTGCCAGGAGCTGGCCTTTGTGGACGCGGGTCCCGATATCTACGTACCACTTTTTCAGATAGCCGCTGGTGCGGGCATAGACCGGCGTGTCAATGAAGGCCTGCGTATTTCCGGGCAGAGCAATCTCTTCGGCAGCGGAGCCTGGCCGGGGATGAACAACTGCCACTACAGGAAGAGCGGCCTGCTGTGTTGCGCGCGTTAATTCAGCCTCGGCTTCCACACGCGAGTGGATGCCCGAACGGACCATGATGCCGATGGCAACGCACAGCACAACAGCCACGATCCACATGACGGCGCGAGACTTCCGCGGCTGCGGGGCTGGAGCAGGCGGTTGCGTCTGAGCGGTTTCAGGCTGTGTTTCTACCGGACCATCCATCACCATGGAAGCTTCTCCGTTATTCATACGTGTGTCGCGTGTCCTTCTTGTTCGAGCGATACTTCTGCGTTCTCTTTGTGTCTGCGTCCGTGCATCATGCTGAAGACTGACGGAACGAAGACCAGTGTGGCCACGGTGGCGCAAAGCAGTCCGCCAATGACAGCGCGGCCCAGAGGAGCATTCTGCTCACCGCCATCGCCCAGCCCCAGCGCCATGGGCACCATACCGATAATCATCGCCAGCGCGGTCATCAGTACCGGACGAAAACGCGTCGCGCCTGCTTCAATGGCAGCGCGTACCGCATCGCCATGGACTTGCAATCTCTCTTTTGAGAAAGATACGACAAGGATACTGTTCGCAGTTGCCACGCCCATGCACATGATGGCGCCCATAAGAGCAGGAACACTCAGCGTTGTGTGCGTAAAGAAAAGGAACAGCACAATTCCTGCCAAGGCGGCCGGCAATGCTGTGATGATGATGAACGGATCCAGCCACGACTGGAAGTTCACGACGATCAGCATATAGACCAGCACAATGGCGAAGAGCAGGCCGGTGAGCAGTCCCGTGTAAGAAGCGCGCATGGTCTGTACCTGTCCGCGCACGGAAACAAAGGTGCCGCGTGGCAGGTCTTTCTTATTGGCATCTACTATATGTTCAACTTCTCGGCTTACTGCGCCGAGGTCGCGGTCCTGCACGGAACCGTAGATGTCTACCACACGGCGGATGTTGTAGTGTGAGATGACGGCCATTTCCCGTGACCTGTCAATGGAAGCTACATCACCCAGGATTTCCGGTTGCTGCGTGCCGGCCGCAGTCATCGGAATGTTCTGTAAATCCTGAAGCGACTGGATGTGATATTGCGGCGTCTGCGCCACCAGATTGTAGTTCACACCATTTTTCCAATTGAGGAAGAACATCGGCGTGATCTGGAAGCTGCCGCTCAGTGTGTTGAGCACGCTCGAAGCGACGTCGTGTTCGGTGTATCCTCCCTGCTGGGCCTTCGTGCGGTCTACATTGACGTTGAGAATCGGGTAATCGAAGGGCTGCTGGATGCGGAGGTCAGTCAGGCCGGGGACCTGGCGCAACTGGATCAGCAGCTTATTTGCAATTTCATGGCTGGCCTCGATGTTATTGCCTTCAATCTGTATGTCCATCGGCGCAGGCAGGCCAAAATTCAGAATCTGCGTCACGATGTCAGCCGGAAGCAGATAAAACGAAGTCCCGGGGAACTGTGCCGGTAGGTCCTGCCGCAGCCGCCGAATGTAATTTGCCGTAGGATGATGATCTTCCCTGAGAGTCACCATAATGTCGGCATCGTTTGCACCAATGGTGCCTGACGTCATATGCATGGTGTTCATCTGGCTGTAAGGCATGCCTATGTTGTCAATGATGTGGTCTATTTCTTTTGCAGGTATCTCCTGGCGAATGCTGTCTTCTACAAGATCGCAGAGGCGGGCCGTTTCCTCGATGCGAAGACCGGTTTTGCCGCGCACATGCAGAATGAATTCTCCGCTGTCGGTGTTGGGGAAGAAGTCCTGACCAAGCCATGGCACCAGAAGAAAGGCGCAAAGGCATGTGCCAATGAATGAAGGCACAAAGAGCCTTCGATTTTCTACCAGACGTGTGAGAAGCGCACGATAGCCCAGGCGCAGCTTCTCAAATCCATGCTCAAAACCGCGCTGAAATCGCGCCAGGACATTGCGTGGAGCGTGCGGCCCATCATCGTGCTCTTTCAGCAGATACATGGCAAGCGTCGGCACCAGCGTCCTTGAAAGAATGTAAGAGGCAAGCATGGCGAAGACGACGGCCTCAGCGAGCGGAACAAACAGATAGCGCGCCACTCCGCCGAGCATAAACATAGGCAGAAAGACGATGCAGATGCACAAGGTAGAGACCAGGGCGGGAACAGCAATCTGCGCGGCACCTTCAAGAATGGAACGTTCCAGCGGAAGCCCTTGTTCGAGATAACGCTCGATGTTCTCAATGGTGACAGTGGCGTCGTCCACCAGAATGCCTACGGCAAGCGCGAGGCCACCCAGCGTCATGATGTTGATGGTCTGCCCGAGAAAGCTGAGGACGATGATCGAGGTCAGAATCGAAAGCGGAATGGACACCGCGATGATGAGTGTGCTGCGCCAGCTACCGAGAAAGAGAAGAATCATCAGTCCCGTCAGTGCAGCTGCAATCACCGCTTCACGAATCACGCCGCTCACAGCATTGCGAACAAAAACCGACTGGTCGGCAAGCGGGGCCATACGCAGTTCCGGCGGTACGATCGTTGCGATGCGCGGCAGCATACCGCGAATGCCCTTAACCACATCCAGCGTAGAAGCATTGCCGGCCTTAAGAATGCTGATAAGCACGCCACGATGGCCGTCCTGGCGGACAACGTTGGTCTGCACGGCGAATCCATCGCTGACCGTTGCCACGTCGCGCAGATAAACGATGGTATTCCCAGCTTTCTTAATGGGAACATCGTTCAGTTCAGCGATGGTACGTGGCGCTGTATTCAGGCGAACATCGTACTCTGTCTCTCCGATCTTTGCGGTACCAGAAGGCAGCACCAGATTCTGCGCACTAATGGCATTGAGGACATCTATCGGAGCAACGCCGCGCGCCTGCATCAGTCCCTGATTCAGGTTGATCATGACCTGGCGCTGTTTTCCTCCGTAGGGGTAGGGAACTACTGCGCCTGGGACAGTGACCATCTGTGTCCTGATGAAGTTCAGGCCATAGTCATTGAGCTGCTGTTCAGAAAGGCCGTTTCCGGAAAGCCCGATTTGAAGAATGGGCACACTCGAAGCGCTGAAATTAATAATTTCAGGAGGCAGCGTGCCGGGGGGAAGCTGACGAAGAATGAACTGCGAAGCCGCTGTGACCTGCGCGTTTGCCGTATCGAGGCTCGCATTTGGCTGAAGAAAGATTTTTACTACCGCTGTGCCGTTGTATGTGGTGGATTCGATGTGCTCAATGTTATCTACCAAAGTGGTGAGCACTTTTTCGTACGGCGTTGTGAGCCGGCCTTCCAGTTCTTCAGGATTCAACCCCGTATAGGTCCATGCGACGGAAACGACAGGAATATCAATGTTTGGAAAGATGTCAGTCGGCGTGCGGAGAATGACCACCGGGCTCAGGATAAGAATGAGCAGCGCCAGAATGATGAACGTATAAGGCCGCGATAGCGCAACTCTGACAATCCACATAAATGACCGCTTGGCTCCGGGGAAAGATGTCGAATGGACGTGCTCCGCACACGCCAGACATTCTTTTTGAGGAACTTGGCTGCTGATAGGTCGCACAGTTTGTTCCGAATGCAACAATCGGTAATGGCGATAAGATAGAAGTCATGGAATTGCGGCATCTTCGTTACTTTTGCGCTGTTGCAGAATGGCGTGGTTTTAATCGTGCAGCGCGCGCCCTGCATGTCTCGCAGTCGGCGATCAGTGAGCAGGTGCTCGATCTTGAAAACGAGATCGGTGTCGCCCTGCTCAACCGGTCACAGCATCGCGTAAGCCTTACTCCGGCGGGAGAAGTGTTTTTCAACGAGGCGCGCAAGGTGCTTGCGGCAGCAGATCGAGCTGTAGACCTGGCGCAGCGTTCCGCGCGCGGAGAATCAGGCGCGCTTACCATTGGCTTTTTGGTATGGGGCACAGGCAGGTTCTTTCCGACCATCATCCGGGAGTTTCGCCGTCAGCACCCTCATATACGGCTTTCAGTCATGGAAATGGCGCCCGCGGCACAATCAGAGGCGCTGCTGAATGGCTCGATTGATATCGGCTTTACGCGACCTCTGCAGCCACCCTATGATGGGCTTCTTCAATCAGAA
>DASRBV010000261.1:0-10978 GCA_035653455.1 Pseudacidobacterium sp.
CGAATCGAACAAAAGAAACAGACCAGATCATCTGCTTCTTCCGACTGGCCGACAGTAATGTCATGGAAGAAGGAAACGCGGTCAGCAGAGGCGTGGGCGCGCGGAACAAATGTCCCGGCGAGCAGCATTGCAAAACACAAATAAAGCAAACGGCGTGACATCTACCCCTCCCGTCTGCACTACGCAGATTCGTCCAGCCGGGTTCCCTTATCCAGCCACAGAATCAAAGAAACGACGCAAAACCGGTCCTACTGTTTCCGGCTGTTCCCAGGGGGCAAAGTGCCCGGCATCGTGTAAAACGTGGAACTCGGCACCATAGCCGCCATTTCTGATGGTTTCGGCCAGGAGCTTCATGTCTGCCACGGTGCTGCCGGGGTCTTCTGCCGCGGCGATCACGCAGCAAGGTACGCTAATGGTATAGGCCGTTGCCACGGAATCAGGACGCGCAGCAAGTCCCTGCTGCATGGCAATTACCGCATCGGCAGACATGGTCTGCATCATTTCACGCGCCTCGCCGATCTTTTGCGGGAAGCGCCGCCACATGGTCGGGCCAATCAGCATTTGCAGCATCTGCTCAAAGAAATCGCCCGTGCCGCGCAGCCGGACATTGTCCATCCACTCATGCCGTTTCAGGCGGCCCGTTTCCGTATCGGCTTGGGGTTTGCTGCAACAGAAGGCAAGCGCGCGGATGCGCTCCGGTATCCTGCGCCAAAGCTCATAAAGGGTGTATCCGCCTACGGAGCATCCGGCAAAAAGTGCTTTGCGAATGCCCAGCTCATCCAGCAGCTTTATGATGTCCGAGCCAAGCTTTGGAATCGTGATAGGGGCTTCGCCTGCTTCCGATTGGCCGTGTCCGCGCAAATCGGGCAGAATGACGCGGTATTTCTGGGCCAGAATTTCGGCCACCGGAATCCAGAAAGCATGGTGGACTGGCGTAGGGTGAAGCAGGAAGACGTCCTCCCCTTCGCCCATGATTTCGTAGAAAAGCCGCGTTCCGTCTGAAGTATAGAACACGGGTCTATTTTAGCTGCCTGTTGGCTGCGTGTAGGTCTGAGATGGAGGCAGCGCAAGCGGCTCTTCCGGCATGACAAGCCAGAAGACGATATAAGCAATCAAGCCAGCGCCGCTTGAGAAGATGGTTGCCAAAACGGTGATGACGCGTACCCAGACTACGTCCCAGTGATAATTGTTTGCCAGCCCCTGGCAGACGCCAGCGACCATGCGACCCGCGCGCGGGCGGACCAGACGGGTCTGTACAAACGGTGGGGGCGCGGCGTAGAGCGGCTTTCCGCACCCAGAACAATAGCGCGCATCATCGCCCAGAGTCTTACCGCAGTTGCTGCAAAATACAGCCATACATCACTCCCTTTTCCTCAAAACTGGGATACGCAAAATGCCAGCTTGCGGTTCCCTCGCTACCTGCCTGCTATTTTATTTCCTCTTGACGGGCCAGGCATATCCGTTCAGAGGCAGTATTACGCTGCAATCCTGCTAACTCTTATGTTCTGAGTTTTGTGCCCTGTTTCTCAACCACTTGGCAATCCCCAGAAGAAGCAGGAGGGAGCCAAAGGGCAGGCACATCAGGGCCACAATCAGGGCAAGCCAGCCGGAATTGGTGTGCGGGCCTTCCGGGCCGATTCCGCCAAAGACGAATTTTGCGAGCACAACCGCCAGCAGTCCCGCGGCCAGGGTCCATGCACCCGAGTGAAGAAGCTGACGTGTACCATCGCCGGACATGGTTCCTGTGCTTTCGATCGAATTCGAGGGGACTTCAGCGGCAAATGGCATATCTTCTTTCAGCGCCATGCTGTCAGCATGACATAAACAACAACTCCGGTAACGGAAACATACATCCAGATGGGGAAAGTGTACGGCGCAATTTTTCTATGCTGCGGAAAGCGCCCCGTCAATGAAAAGAAAAATGTAATCAGCACCATGGGCAGGGCGATCACAGAAAGCAGAATGTGACTGACGAGCAGCGCCAGATAGGCTGTCCGGACAGGGCCATGTCCGGCAAAGCGCATTTCTCCGTGCAGTGCATGGTTGATGGTGTAAGAGACCAGAAAGAGCACAGAAAAAGCAAAGGCCGTCAGCATCCAGGCCCTGTGTGCCGCAATGTTTTTCTTACGAATGCAGGAAAATCCAATGGCGAGGGCAATGGCGCTCATTCCGTTAAACAACGCGTTGAGAGCGGGCAGAAAGAGCAGGCGTGTGGCGTATTCCTGTGCCGGCGGATGAATATAGATCAGCCAGAAGAGGAAAGCGCTGGCCGCCGCGCTGATGAGAATCAAGGCCGCGATGGGCGCTTTGGCCGGGGGCGTCGCTGTTTCCAGGCTCTGCATTGGGTCTTTCTCTTTTCCTTGTTCTATATTTCCGGGTGTCCCGCATCCTGAAAAGATGTGGGCCGTCACGCTGCCGGTTTGTTTGTCCTGCGGTCCACAATTGTCCAGGACGCAGCAAATACCAGCAAACAAAATGCGATTGTCACGCCTAAATTTACGCTCAAAGAAAAGCCGGTTGTCTGCGCTGGAAACAGCGCGTTGCGCAGCGCATCTGTCCCGTAAGTGAGCGGATTTACGCGCATGAGCGCGCGCAGCCAGCCGGTTGCGCCACTGGCTGGAAAGATGGCGCCTGAAAGCATCCACAACGGGAGCAGCAGAAGATTCACGATGGCATGAAAGGCCTGCGGTGAATCCATCGGCCAGGCGATGGCAAAGCCGAGCGCTGTCAGTTCAAAGCTGATGAGGACAATCGCAAGGACGCTGATGCCGATGGCGGTCAGGCTGGGATGTACGCCGACGAGCGGAGTAAAGACCAGAAATACAACCCCCTGAATCGCAGCCAGCGTTGCGCCCCCCAGCACCTTGCCGAGTACGATAGCGGAGCGGCTTACAGGCGCAGCCATGACGGAGAGCAGAAAGCCTTCATTGCGGTCCTGGATCAGCGACATCATGCTGAAGATGGCCGTGAAGAGCACGATCATGACCACAGCACCGGGGAAAAAATAGCTGAGGTACTGGTCAGAACCGGTAGCGCCACCGCGAAAGCTATGCGCGAACCCGGAACCCAGCACGAACCAGAAGAGCAAAGGTGAGGCAATGACACCGATGACACGCGCCTTCTGGCGGTAGAAGCGAACAATTTCGCGTTCCCAGAGCGTCAAGGCCGCCGTCCAGAGGCTGGCATTGCGTGAAGGAAGAGCACGCGGCGGAGACGTGGTAGCAACCATAGTAGCCATGTTCATTGCTCCTTCTGAGGGGGCCATGCTTGCTGTTCAGTTTTTTCCGTCCAGAAGCGATGACCGGTGCGCTGAATAAAGACATCTTCCAGGCCAGGCCTGGCCACCGAGACGCCCTCTACGAGTCCGGGAAATGCCTCAACAACATCTGTGACGAACTTATGTCCCTGCTCGCGCTCAAGACGGACGGTATTTCCCATTACGGTGGGCGAGACGATGAAACGGTTGGCGATCTTCGCGGAGAGTTCTGCTGCCGAGGCTTCGCTTGCTGCCTCAAACAGCACGACATCGCCGCCAATTTCAGACTTCAACTCGGATGGCGCTCCCAGCGCAACCAGTTTGCCCTGGTTCAAAATGGCCAGGCGGTCGCAGTGCTCGGCCTCTTCCATCAGGTGGGTTGTGACCAGCACGGTCACGCCTTCGTCATCGCGCAGCATCCGCAGATATTGCCACAGGTCGCGGCGCGCTCCGGGATCAAGTCCGGTGGAAGGCTCATCGAGCAGAAGTACGGAAGGGGAATGAATCAATCCCTTCGCCAGCTCGACACGGCGCTGCATTCCGCCTGAGAGTGTTTCGACCGTGTCCTTGATTCGGTCGAGCAATCCAACGCGCGTCAGCACTTCTTCCATGCGCCGCTTCAAAGTGCCGCCCTTCAAGCCGTAAAGGTGGCCTTGATGCTTCAGGTTTTCGCCGACGGTAAGTTTGATATCGAGGCTGCGCGCCTGGAAGACGATGCCAATCTGCTGTCTCACCCGGTTTGGCTCGCGGGCGACGTCAAACCCCTGAATCAGAGCTGAACCGCCGGTAGGTATCATCAGGGTTGAGAGAATCCGGAAGAGGGTCGTCTTGCCGCTGCCATTCGGGCCGAGGAGGCCGAAAATCTCAGCCGGACGTACCTGAAACGTAAGATGATCGAGGGCCAGCCGGTCGCCGTAATGATGGGTAAGCCCGTCCAGTGTAATTGGTTCCATCCAGGCCGGGTTGTTCTTAAGAACAGCGGTTGTCTTTTCGGTTGCAGATGCCATAAATTACTGCTTTCCTGCCGCGTTCAGCATCAGCACAGTGAGCAGGACGGGCAGGTAGATCACGCTCACCTTCAACAGGTCCCGCGCATACATTTTGGACTCGACCACGCTGCGCGCGCGCGTAATGCGGGCGAACCGCAGCGTATATGCAAGATAAAAAATGCCAAGAACCAGCGCGGTCACGCCATACACCCGGCCAGCCATATGCAGGTACACCGGAAGCAGGCTCACGGGCACCATCAGCACTGCATAAGTAATGGCCTCCAGGACGGTAGACCAGCCATCGGGCTGGACAACCGGCAACATACGGATTCCGGCGCGCCCGTAATCTTCTTTATAGAGCCACGCAATCGCCATAAAGTGCGGAAATTGCCAGACAAAAAGAATGGCAAACAGAGCGACGGCAGGCCATTCAATGGTGCCGCGGACAGCGGTCCATCCTAAGAGTGGAGGCATGGCGCCGGGGAATGCACCGATAAATGTTGCCAGAGTGGTATATCGCTTAAGGGGAGTGTAAACCGCCACGTAGCTGAAGGCGGTAAGAAGCGTCAGCACTCCAGTGAGAAGATTGGTAGCGAAGGTCAGCCAGAGGGACCCGGCGACAATTGCGCCCATACCCAAAAGCAGTCCATGCGGAAGGCTGATGCGGCCTGAAGCCATGGGACGCTGCGAGGTGCGGACCATCTTAGCATCAAGCCTGCGTTCAAGCGCTTCATTCAGGGCGGCGGAGCCAGCGGAGACGAGACCGATTCCCAGCAGGGCAGCAATCAGACCGGGCTGAACGCTGCTGATTCCGCTGCGCATGGATGCGAGATAAAACCCTGCCCAGGCCGTCATGACGACGAGCGCCGTGACGCGAAATTTGAATAGTTCAGCGTAGTCGGTAATGCGCGAGGCGGTCTCGCCAGCCCGCAAATGTGTGGGCTTTTCGGCGATTGCCGGCTCGTCGGCAACGGACGCTGGTGCGGCGGGCGTCATCAATGTTTCGCTCGAGACGGGGTGAATTTTGCGGGCGACACCACTCTTCATGATATCAAGCGAAATCTGATGTTTGCTGGACTGGCCGCCATATCCCAAGATTTATGTTCGCGAATGCAGTTCATCTACCTCGTTCAGCGGTTTCGGGCCCGAGATAACAGGCTCATTATTAACGGCATACTCATCCAGCAGGACGGCGACCAGAACGGCCGTGGGCACGGCAACAAGAGCGCCCCGGATACCGTCCATGGCCGCGCCCAGAAGGAGCGCCACGATGATGGCGAGTCCGGGCAGGTCTACTCGGGACTGCATGATGCGGGGCGTAAGATATGAGGTTTCCACCTGAGCATAGATCGCGTAAAAGATTGCGACCCCGAGAACACGTCCCCAGGAATCAATGGCTGCGACCAGCAGAGAAAGCGAAACCGTAATTACGGCCCCGGCGATGGGAATGATGTTGAAGATGCCCATGAGAACGCCAAGCGCGTAGGCATAACGCACATGCAGCGAAACATACACAATTGTGCTGGCCGTTCCCAGGATCAGCATGAGGACGCCCTGCCCCAGAAGCCACTGGCCCATGCGGGCCTCGGCACGGACGAGGGTCTTGTCGAGGCGCTGGCGCATGTCCACGGGGAAAAAGCTGAGGAGCCAGTGGTATGCTTTTTCGCCTTCGAGCATGAAGTAGACGGTGAGGACGATGCCGGTAATGACATCAAAGAGCTTGCTGGCCCAGTGCCGGGCTGAGAACAGCAGATATGTAGCAAAATTCGCGGCAAAGTCCTGAAGTCTGGCATTGAGCGAATTAATGTCAATCCGCTGCATCAAAGGCAGGCGGCGGACACGGGCAAGGAGTTGAGGGCCGCGTGTGGGTAACTCACTCACAAACTCTCTCAGATCATGAATGACCGGAGGAAGAGCAAAGACAAAGAACACGGTTGTGCATCCTGCCACCAGCAGAAGGAGGATCAGAATGGCCATGCCGCGGCCGGGACTCCATTTGCCAATGCGCAGTTTCATAATGCCCTGCACAATCGGCATAAGGACCACAGCAAAGAGCGCGCTGACGTAAATCAGCAGGAGAATATTGCGAACATACCAGGCAAGTGCCAGTCCAATCACAAGCGCAAAGGTAAAAACAATGTCACTACGAAGGGTCCGACTGCTCATGCAGGCTGGCCTTCCTTAAAAAGCAGACTCAGAGATTCGACGATGTGCCGCACTGTCTCTTGTGGAGTACGCGCAGCCGTCTCTACCACAAGATGCGCATTGCGGTAGTGGGGCAGCCTGCTCTCAAATCTGGTCTTCAGGCGTTCGCGGTCTTTGAGCACAGGACGAATGACCGCACCTGGCTGCTGCTCGCAGCGCGCAATCATTGTTTCCAATGGGGCCTCAAGAAAGACAACACAGGTGTCAGGCGCGGAGAAGATGGCTTCCCGCGTGGCTGTTGTTTCTACTGCGCCACCGCCTACCGCGAGGACCAGATTGTGTTCGCGCAACAGATCACGAATGGTCTCTGCTTCCATCCGGCGGAAAGCAGGCTCGCCGCGGCCGGCAAAGATTTCGGCGATCGTGGCCCCGGCACGCTCTTCAAGAACTGTATCGGCATCAAGAAAGCGCCAACCCAACTGTGGCGCAAGCAGAGCGCCGACCGTGGATTTACCCGCGCCCATAAAGCCAATGAGCACGATGCGGGAGATACGGGCGGGAAGTTGTGCCGTTATCGCCATGTACAGGAATTATAAGTGCGCTGGCAAGAGGAAGGGGCCAAGTGAATCTTATCAGGAAAGCCGGGTAGGCAATGCGGCCCTGGCCGCTCACAGACCCAATAGAGTTTGCCAGATACAATACAAAAAGACTTTCTCATGAGACTGTTCCGCAAGAAGCTCAAACAGGAACACAAGGTCATGTTGCAGGCGGAACGCGCTGGGGGAGCGCTTCTTCCTGAATACCACCGGCCTACGCCGGAGTGCCCCAATCCGGAGCGGTGGCATATGTATGACTCCATGACCGCAGAAGCTGAGGTGTTGGAGTTTCTGCAAGTCCTGGTGACGACAATCAAGCCTGGCCTCGTGGTGGAGACAGGGGCATTTCTGGGTGCAAGCACCATTTGGATTGCAAGGGGACTCAAAGCCAATGGCTTTGGCAAAGTTGTCAGTTGCGAGTTCGACCCGGTGGTCTTTACGAAAGCAAAAGAGAAGATTGCGGCATCGGGGCTGGCCGAATGGATCGAGCTTCGTAATGAATCGAGCCTGGAAATGCAGATAGATGGAACGATAGACCTCTTCTTTTCCGACAGTGACATGCCCATTCGCTCTGCGGAAGTGAAACGGTTTCTGCCACAGATTTCTCCCACAGGCGTGGTGCTTATTCACGATGCCAGTTCGCATTTGAAGATTGTCCGGGAGGCGGCATTCGAACTGGAAAGAGAAGGACTGCTCGCCTGCGTTTTTCTTCCAACGCCTCGCGGCCTGGTCATTGCGCAGAAGCGCGAAGGGCGGAAGTGACGCTCAGAGTTCCATTTCCCAGGTCTGCCCGATCAAATCTACGCCAAAGCTGTGATGCGGCCCTTCGTGGACAAGCCGGAACCCTGCCTGCTGATAAATATGGTGCGCTGCGGCAAGAATGCTTTGCGTCCATAGCGTCATCCTTTTGTAACCAGCAGTGCGTGCAAAGCTGACACACTCGTTTACCAGCGCTTTGCCAAGTCCGAGGCCCCGGGCACTCGGTTCAACTAACAAGAGACGCAGCTTCGCAGTTTCGTTCTGCTCCGGATGTTTGACCAGAAAGATGCAGCCGAGGCGGTCACCATTCCGTTCCGCGATCCAGCAGCGCTCACGCCTGGAATCGTAGTTGATGATGAAGTCGGCGACGATGCGCGCTACCAGCGCCTCGAATTGCTCGTCCCATCCATATTCCTGGGCATAAAGCGCTCCATGGCGGCTCACAACCCAGCCCATATCTCCAGGGCGATGCTGGCGCAGGATGTAGGGCGCAGAAGGCCTCTCCATGCTGAGAGCGTTTTCCATTTCGCGCATGGAGCGGACCAGGGCTTCACGTTTTGAAGGCGGGAGTTGATTGAGAAGATCACATGCCTGCTTGTTGGACCGCTGGTCCAGTTCGTCAAAGGCCGTCCGGCCCTTTGCGGTGAGAGACAGTTGCATCTGGCGCGCATCAGTGGTGGATGCGGTCTTTTTCAATAGCCCCATATCTTCAAACTTGCGAAGGATACGGCTGAGATATCCGGGATCGAGGCCAAGTTCTTCTGCAATTTCTCTGGCTGCCATCCGCCCATGTGCCAGCTCGTAGAGCACACGGGCTTCAGTCAGTGAATATTGGCTGTTGAGCAGTCCTTCACTCAAAGTCCCGATTGTGCGTGTGTAGAGACGGTTGAAGCGGCGAAAGGTGGCGATTTCCTCATCCGATTGAAGATTTTGAGTAGCTGCCATCAGAGTTCACCTCGTGTCAACTAAATTAATTGACTTAGGCAACTTTGTAAAGCGGTGTGACGGAAGAATTTAAAACGGGCCTCCGTCTCAAATATTTGTGTCCAGAAATGTGTTTCTGAACTTGCCTTCAGGGTCGTAATGCTTCAGCAATCCTTTAAAGTCGTTCAGCTTCTCGTATTTTGCCTGTAGTTGGCCGGGCGGCATGGTGAAGAGTTTGCCCCAGTGGGGACGCGGGTCGAACGGTTCCAATTGCTTTTCAATCAGTGGCAGGATTTCTTTGACTGCGGGCCACTCCGGTTTCCAGGTGAAGTGAATCGCGAGCGAGTCACGTTGATAAGCCATACTCATCCAGAGGTTGTCGGCGGCGATGGTGCGCAGTTCTGTGATAAATAAATGCGGCGTGATGCGGTCGCGTAGTTTTTCGACCGCAAGAATGGCTTCAAAGCTATGCTCGCGCGGGACAAAGTATTCCGATTGCAGTTCCGCGCCGCTGCTGGGGGTAAAGTTCATGCGGAAGTGCGGCAGGCGTTCATACCACGGACCGGGAGTGCCCATTTGCTCCGTGCAGGGAGTGGCGTCGTGTCCGGCAATGGGATGGAGTTTGTGTGTGGCGAGCTTTGCTCCGTAGAAATCGGATGGGAGTGATGAAGAAATGTCCGAATCCATGCGCTGCTTGATCCAGACCTGCGTGGCGCGATGGTCCTGCCAGTCAGTGAAAAGGCTGACGCTGTAGCCGCTTCCGAAAATGGCATCGAGGTTGTCGCGGAGCTGATCGAAGGAGAGGTTTTCATAGACAAGCTGGCGCATCTCGAAGCGGGGCAGCAGATCGAGAGTGATTTTCGTGATAACACCGAGGCCGCCGAGCGAGACCACCGCGCCCTCAAAAACATCATCATCTTTCGCACGCGAAAGTGAGGCAATCTGGCCATCTGCTGTTACAAATTCCAGCGCTAAAACGGCCGTGGCAAGGTTGCCGTTGTGCATGCCGGAGCCATGTGTTGCGGTGGCGCATGCTCCCGGCACGGTGATGTGTGGCAGGGAAGCGAGATTGTGCAGCGCGTAGCCGTGACTGTCGAGGTAGGGAGCGAGTTTGCCATATCTCACCCCTCCACCCACGGTGACGGTGCGCGCCTTTTGGTCAATTGCCATTTCCTCCAGATGCGAGAGCGAAATCTGGTTGTACTTGCTGTCAGCGATTGCGTTAAAGGAGTGTCGTGAGCCGAGCGCTCTGATCTTCTGGCAACGTTTGACCGTCTGCCGGACTTCTTCCACAGACTTTGGTTCGTAAAGGTTATTTGTGCTGTAGGTGTAATTGCCGGCCCAATTCGTGCGCGTGCCAGATATCTGTTCAGCAGGAAGATAGTGAGACAAGGTAGCTCCACTGACGAGTATGCCTGAAGTCTTCAGGAAATCGCGCTTGTTCATGGCTGGGAGAGTTTTATCACGAAGGGCTACGATTTTGCCATTAACTTATTTGTTATCTATTCAGGTGAATGGAGCAAATGATAGGATTGCGAAAATTTCCTGAAAGGCTTGCAAGTAAATGAAGCGTATTTTTGCCTTAGTTCTCTGTTTTGTCTTTGCGATAAGCGTTCTGGCTGCCGATAACGGATACAAAATCGTCTATGACGGCGGGTCTGTTACAGCAATGAAAGCCGGAAATAAAGCTGAACTTTATATTGATTCAAACCAGATCCGCTTAAACGAAGATGGAAAGGACATTGCTGTTATTCCCGCTTCGGCTGTTACAGAAATCTCTTACGGTCAGGACGTGCATCGCCGGGTGGGCGCGGCCATTGGTTTGGCTGTCGTCTCGTTTGGTCTTGGAGGACTGATGGCCCTTACAAAATCCAAAAAGCACTATGTGGGGCTTACCTGGTCAAACGGAGATCAAAAGGGCGGATTTGCCATGCAGTGCGACAAGAATGAGTACCGTGGCATATTGGCTGGTCTGGAAGGCGTAACCGGAAAGAAGGCTGTTAATTCGGACACGATGACAGTGAAGAACTGAGCAGCATGGATTTCTTTTCAGGCCTATAAATAAAGCCTCTATGAGAAAAATCTACACCCTATCGCTTCGAGGGGAGATGCTGGTGCATCTTCCTCAAAGAACGGCAGGATAAACCCAGTCCCGGCTTCTCATTCAGCGGGTCTTCTCTTCCAGTTCTTCGTGCAGGTGGCCCATCTTTTCCCGCTTGACCTGCAAATAGCGCTGGAAGGTCTCTTCCGGCTCGACGGTAGCGGAGATGCGCTCCACGACGCGAATTCCGGCAGATTCAAGCGCTTGT
>DASRBV010000262.1:0-7453 GCA_035653455.1 Pseudacidobacterium sp.
ATGCAATCACATCATTCTGGTCAGTTCCGCCTGCTTCTGGCAGGCATTGTTCTGTTTTTGTTCTCTTTGTCTGCCAGTGCGCAGTTCGATAATGGAAGCCTTGTGGGCACCATTCGAGACTCAACAGGCGCGAGTATTGCTGGTGCGGCGATCACTGTAACCAACACGGCTACAGGAATCGAAAACAAGGCGACAACAGATGGCAGCGGGAATTGGGAGATTCCGTCGCTGCGCGTGGGCGTGTATCGTGTTGTTGCTTCGATGCCGGGATTTGCAAACGCGGTGGCGGACAACGTAACGCTGTCTGTTGGCAGCCGTCAGCGCATTGACCTTACATTGCAGCCCGGGCAGGCGCAGGAGACAGTGGAAGTGACCGATGTTGCGCTCCAGCTTGAAACGGATTCGAGCCAGCGCGGACAAGTCATCACGCAATATCAGAGCGCAGCGCTTCCGCTGGTGAGCCGTAATTATTCTGATCTGCTGGCGCTGGTTACAGGGTCGCGTCAGGCGCCGACGGCTGCGATGACCAGCTCAGTGAACAGCCTTACGCGGGCCGGTTCTTATAACATCAATGGCCAACGCAGCATGTTTAATAACTTTCTGCTGGATGGGTTGGACAATAACGCTTACGGGGAAAGCAATCAGGGATTCGATAATCAAATCATTGCCATTCCGCCGGACTCAGTTTCGCAATGGCAGATTGTTACGAACAATGAAAATGCTGAATATGGGCGTTCATCCGGGGCGACGATCAATGTTGCTTCGCAGTCCGGGACAAATGAGTACCACTTTCTGCTTTATGAGTTCATCCGCAATACCGATTTGAATGCAGCGGGTTATTTCAAGCCAACACTTACGGGCACACTCGGCCCAGTTCCTTTTCAAAAGCCGACATTTAATCGCAACCAGTTTGGAATGAATTTTGGCGGGCCTGTTCTGCACAACCGGCTTTTCTTCTTCCTTGACTACGAAGGATTTCGCCAGACACTGAAACCACTGGGTGCATTTACATTGCCTACGCAGAACGAACTGAACGGTATTCTGGTGGTCCCGGTGAAGAACCCGATTACGGGAAAAATTTATAGCAAGGGCCAGCAGATTCCGGACAGCGACTTTAATCCTACTTCGCTGCAGGTCGTTAAATTCTTCCGCCAGATTCCTCTTCCTGTTGCCGGATCGCCGACGACCGGTATTGCTTCCAACGATTATTCGCGGCTGGTGCCATTTACAGATAATTCTGACAAAGGCGATTTGCGTCTGGATTGGCAACAGAATGCTTCAAGCTCATGGTTTCTGCGCGTCAGTGACCGTAAGGAAACAGGCGTGAATTATCCTGCGATGCCGTTGCCACTGGATGGCCAGACGAACGGGACGATCCGGATCCTGGACCAGCAGGTTGCGCTTGGATACACGCATCTGTTTGGTGCGGACAAGGTACTGGAGGCGCGGCTGGGGCTTTCGCGCACGAAGGCAGGGAAGTACACGCTTTCGATTGGCAACAATTCGATCACGATACCCGGGCTGCCCTCCAATCCAGTGGTAGCTGGTGGATTGCCTTCAACCAGTATTACGAATTTCAGCGGATTTGGGCGGCAAAGCACAAACCCGCAATGGCAGAACCCGGCGTTACTCGATCCTAAAGTCAACTTCACCTGGGTGAAGGGCAAGCACTCAATGAAGTTTGGATATGAGTATGAGCACATCTGGATGGCGGTGAATGACAATAATCCACTGTACGGTTCGTTTGGATTTACTTCGGACTACACCAACATGGGTTCGGGATCTCCTGTAGCTGACAATTATTGGGCGGATTTTCTGTTCGGAATGCCGTCTTCGTATGCGCTGGCCAATTATTTTGTGGCGCACCTGCGGACCACGATGGACAACGTCTACGCGCAGGACGACTGGAAGATCACGCCCAAATTTACTTTGAATTATGGTCTGCGCTGGGAATATGGTTCTCCATACTCCGAACAGCACAACTACATCTCAAACTTCGATCCTGTTTCGCAGACTGTGCTCACGATCAGTCCGGGCGCGGTTGCGGGCAATGGAATCACGCCTGTGAAGGGGAGCGGAGTTTATGGCAGCACGCTGGTAAATCCTGACCTGAATGATTTTGGTCCGCGGATTGGTTTTGCCTACTCGCCGGATGGAAAGACGGTCATTCATGGCGGATTTGGCGTCAGCTATGTCCACTATACGCGCGCCGGTTCCGGAGACATTCTGGGCATCAATGCTCCGCAGGCGCAGTTTGCCAGCGTGGGATCGCAGGCTGTGAAACCATCGAGCGCGACACATTGCCCAGCAGGAGCGCCGGCCACCAACTGCTTTGTCACCATGGACCAGGGTTTTCCTTCATCGCTTACAGTCTTTAATGCGGCGACGGACAATATCACATGGATCCCTAAAGACACGCGGGACAGCTATGTGGAGAGCTACTTTTTGAGCGTACAGCGCCAGCTTGCAAAGAACATTCTTTTTGATGTGGCGTATGTGGGCAACCATGGCGTAAAGCTCCAGGGGTTCCTGAATGCGAACCAGAAGATTCCATCTACGAACTTTACGACGCGGCCTTTCAGCAACTGGCCTTCTGATATTACTGAAGCGCTCAATGCCTTCTACTCGCATTTTGACTCGCTGCAAACACGATACGAACAGCGCTTTGTTGGAGGATTGACGTTGCTAAATTCGTTCACGTGGGAGCATTCGCTGGACAACGCCAGCGCGTCGCTTGAAGGCAATACGCCGTCGCCGCAGGACGGAACGCATCTGAGCGCGGATTATTCGCAATCAGATTACAACCTGCCCATCGCGAACATTACCAGCCTGGTGTATGAGCTGCCCTTTGGGCATGGACGCCCGTTCCTTTCCAATGCAAACGGATTTGTGGATGCAATCCTGGGCGGCTGGCAGATCAGCGGGATCAATACGATGCAGGCCGGAACACCTTTCAACATTACGTATTCTCCAAGCTCGTCGAACCAGGTTTCACAGCAGATTACGGCGAGTTACCGTGGAGCGAACCTGTACCGTCCAAACCGGGTGCCGGGGCAGCCGCTGATTAAGAAATCGAAGCTGCCGGGGACGGGATATATCCAGTACGTGAACTATGCGGCGTTTGTTCTGCCTCCCACGAAGGACAGTGCTGGAAACCTGCTGAGTCCTTTCGGCAATTCATCGAGAAATCCGGGGAGGACTCCGGCGTTTTACCAGACTGATTTTGCAGCGAACAAGATATTCAACCTGCCTATCGAAAGCATGAAACTTGAGTTCCGCTCAGAGTTTTACAACATCTTTAACCATACGAACTATTACCTGCCCAGCAGCGGTCTGGGAGGGACGCTTGGCAGCGTAGCAGGCGTCTATGCGCCGGGCAAGACCGTTCCAGTCAGCGCAATCCAGGGAGGTACTCCAAGCACAGGCGGTCAGGTGACCAGCACCTTTCAGCCGCGCATTATTCAGTTTGGAGTGAAGCTGACATATTAGGCCTGTTGACCCTATCAGAGCCGACAGAGAAACAGAGGCCACATTACTGGTCTCTGTTTTTTCTTTTCATGCTGTACATTAAACGGGATGGCTGAAGAGCTGGATGAACTGAGACATCAGGTGCAGGAACTGACGGCCCGCGTATGGCGGCTGGAACAGGCAATAGGACAGCGCCAGGCGGAAAGAGCTGTTCCTGAAGCTGTTTCTGCCGATCCTGTTGCGGAAGCGCAGACTGCGACGGCACCTGAACGAGAAGGGCCTTTGACTGTGTCTGGGCCTGAACGCAGCGACAAGCATACAGATGGCTCGCTTGAAAGCCGCATTGGTTCGCAGATTTTCAACCGTATCGGAATTCTTGCTGTGTTGATAGGCATGGCATGGTTTCTGAAGTTTGCGATTGATAATCACTGGATCGGGCCGGTTGGGCGCATTGTGGTTGGCCTGATTGCAGGCGTTGGGATGATTGTCTGGTCGGAACGATTTCGGAGGAAGGGATATCCCGCCTTTTCTTACTCGCTGAAGGCCATCGGCAGTGGCATTTTGTATCTGGCGCTGTGGGCTGCATTTGAGTTGTACCAGCTTGTTCCATCCAGTGTTGCATTCGCGGGCATGGCCCTGGTTACGGCATGGAACGGATTCATGTGCTGGGTGCAGGATGCGGAGCTGCTGGCGCTCTACGCGATTGTGGGCGGCTTTGGTACTCCGCTGTTGCTTTCGACCGGAGAAAACCACGAGCTTGCACTCTTTAGTTATTTACTGCTGCTGGACATAGTTGTGCTGGTATTGGTGGCCCTGCGTCCATGGTCGCGGCTGCTGCTGGGCGCATTTGCGGGCACAGTCTTTTATAGTGTGGCCTGGTATGTCCGCTTTTATGATGCATACCAGTTTGGGCTTACCGCCTTCTTTATTACTGCATTCTTTCTGCTCTTTGCTGTTGCTCCGAAACTACTTCGTGGATTACAGATTGCGGACACTTCGCGCCTCTCCGTTCAGGACAATTTCGTCCTTGTCCTGCTTCCACTGGCAAATGCAGCGCTGGGCTTTCTTGAGTTTTATACTCTGCTGGACCAGCCTGGGCGCAAGTGGGCACAGCCGTGGACAGCGATTCTATTTGCCGCGTTTTATCTGCTGCTTCTGAAGATTCCGTCCAGACATGGCGCGGAGGCGAAGCCGGTCATTCTTTCGTCACTGCATCTGGCGATTGCAGTTGTCTTTCTCACCATAGCGGTTCCTCTTGAAGCGCATGGCCGCTGGATTACGATCGGATGGCTGACTGAGGGAGTGGTGTTGTTATGGGTGGCGCGACGGCTGGAGCTCTTTCTTCTGCGAATTCTTTCGCCCGGGGCACTGGCACTTGGGTTTTTCGCGCTGATTGTGTTGAATCCGGCGGCGTCTGCAACGGTCATCCTGAATGCGCGGTTTGCTACGTATCTTGTGGGCATTGCTGCATTCGGCTGCGCGGCGTGGATTGCGACGAAAGCTGCTTCAGAAGAGCAGACTGGGGCTTTTCCATGGGCAGGCATAGCAGGCGGTTCTGTCATTGCAGTGAATGCGCTGATTATGATTGCAGTCTGCCTGGAGATCCATTCCTACTGGTGGAACCAGGTTTCGGGTGGACAGGGATGGGGCGGCTTCCACGAACACAGGATGTATGCGCAATTTACGTACTCTGCCTGGACGATGCTGTTCGGGGCCGTGCTGCTTGCAGCGGGGTTCTGGAAGAGTTCGGCATTCCTGCGATGGCAGGCGCTGATTCTGATTGCCGGAAGCATTGGGAAGGTCTTTCTTGTAGACACAAGCGAGTTAAGTCAGGGGTATCGTATTCTCAGCTTTTTGGGACTCGGGGTGCTGCTGCTTGCCGTCAGCTTTGCCTATCAGCGTGACTGGCTCAATCTGCGCAGGCAACGGGGGGCCCGCGAATGAGCGCCCGTCTAGCTGCGTTGCTATTGCTGCTGTTTGTGCAGCCGGAGCAGCGCTACTTCCGGTATGTTCGCCCTGTAGCTGGTATCGCCGCGGGGCAAAAACAAACATGCGTTGCTCTGGACGTATCTGTTTTCGCGCATGCAGCGCCGGGGCTGGCGGACCTGCGGCTCTATCACGATGGGCAGGAGACTCCATATGCCCTGCGCTCTTCTGCGCCTGTACCGGCAGAACATACTGAATTACAGCCGGTCAATCTTGGAACACGGCAAGGCAGCGTAGTTTTTGATGCTGAGATGCCGCAGGGCAGTTACAGCGCTCTCCGGCTTGAGATTGCGCGCAAAGACTTCATTGCAACGGTGGATGTGGCGGGGAGCCAGACAAAGAATGCTTCTGACGCGACGCAGCTTGGCCAATACACCATCTTTGACCTGACTGGGCAGAAACTGGGGCGCAGCATGGTGCTGCATCTGCCTGTTTCTGACTTTCATTACCTGCATTGGAGAATCAGCAGCCCAGTCAAACCAGATGACGTGACAGGACTTTTCCTTGAGCGGGAGTTATTGCGCGATGCCGAATATGTGACGGTCGCGGAACAAAAAAGTATGGCGCAGCAGGGGCGCAGTACTGTTATTGAGTTTTCTGTTCCGCCGCATGTTCCGGTAGACCGTGTTGCATTCTTGCCTGCTGATGGAGCAGCTAATTTCAGCCGTTATGTGAGTGTTGAAGTTACGCCGGAAGACGCAAAGCAGCACGCACCGACAAGCTATTCAGGTGAAATCCGGCGCGTACACATTCTGCGCGGAAGCAGACGAATTGATGATGAGCGGCTCGTTATAGACGTGGACAGCACGGGAATGACCGCGGCTTCCAGATGGACAGTGAAGGTAGACAATGGAGACGACGCTCCTCTGGCACTGAATGCGGTCCGGCTTGAGATGCAGAAACAGGAGATCTGTTTTGAGGCGATCCCAGGCACAAATTACAAGCTTTACTATGGCGATGCTGCTTTAAGTTCTCCTGAGTATGACTATGCGCGGCTTTTTCAGCCTGACAAAGATGCAGCACGGGGAATGCTCGGGCCGGAAGAGGAAAATCCGCAGTATCAGACGCGCCCGGACACGCGGCCTTTTACAGAACGGCATCCTGCGCTCCTGTGGATTGCGCTTGTAGCGGCCGTAGCAATCCTGGGAAGTATTGCGCTGCAGACTGCAAGGGCAGGCCGGGTGAAATAAGTCGAATGGCCGTCCCACTCCTTTTGGCGACCCCGACTGGCTAAATGAGCTGGCCGAAGGCCCCGCGTTGTTACACTAAAGCTGTGAAGGTTGCGCTCGCCCAGATCAATCCTACGATTGGTGATTTCACCGGAAACATTGCCAAAATTCTCGACTATACACGGCAGGCCGCGGCGAGAGGGGCCGATCTTGTGCTTTTTCCGGAACTGGCGGTTTGCGGATATCCTCCAGCAGATTTTCTGGATAAGCCTTCGTTTCTGGCCCGGTCGGAAGAGGCGGTGCAGGAGATTGCTGCCGTGACGGCTGAACTGAATATCGCAAGCATTGTTGGATATGTGACGCATGCTCCCGCGGGGACGGGGAAGCGGGTGATGAATTCTGCGGCGCTGCTGCGCAAGGGCGAGGTGGACTTTGTCCAGTCAAAGATGCTGCTGCCGTTTTACGACGTGTTTGATGACCAGCGGTATTTTGCACCGGCGGAGAAGCAGCATCTGGTGTACTTCTGCGGGAAGCGTTTGGCGCTGACCATCTGCGAAGACGCATGGAACGACAAAAACTTCTGGCACAAGCGTCTTCATGCGGTAGACCCGGTGGAAGAGTTGATGCGTGAGGGTGGCAATCTTATTCTGAACATTTCGGCATCGCCTTACTGGCGGGGAAAACGCAAGACGCGTCGCGAGATGCTGGCGGCGATTGCGCGCCACCACTGCGCTCCGGTGGTGATGGTAAACCAGGTGGGCGGCATGGACAGCCTCATCTTTGACGGCTCAAGCCTGGTGCTTTCGCGGGACGGTGAAGTGATTGCGCAG
>DASRBV010000263.1:0-3636 GCA_035653455.1 Pseudacidobacterium sp.
CAAAATATGGGTCTCATGCCAGTCAATATCATTCACAATATTGACTTCATCGGAGTACGCCGCAAGCTGGATTTCCTGCACAAACTTCGAGTTCTGCCAGTGACGCGTCACGCGAATCGAAGCCCGCGCCGGCCCTTTTTCTACCAGCTCGACCGAATCGGCCTGCGTCAGGCGTGTCGGCGGAACATCAAGCGTGCCCGGATCAACGTTCCAGGCATCGTAGTCCTTCGGCGTGTCCTTGAACGCCTGCAACTCATTACCACACGCGCCAGGAGCTAGCGACTCGAAATTGGTCTTTTTGTCGTAAATGCTCGTGATGCAGCCCGTTGTTTTGTCCACTGTAACGCGCAGCAGCGAGTTTTCAAGAGTCAGACCGCTCACCTTCAGATCGCTGGTGAAAGGCTTTTCGCCCGGAACGGCATGGAGCACAGTGTAGCCCATGGAGGGCACGTTTTTCGCCAGAACGAGCAGCTTATAGGTGTTCGTCGCCTTATCATTTGAAAGCACCAGCGACGGCAACACCTGGTTTTTTGCATCCAGCATTGAAACGCCGGAGGTGGCATTCGGCATCTGCACTGTAACCTCAAACCATCCTGAACGTTCCCAAGCCAGCGGGTTAAAGACCAGAACCGGGACTTCGCCAGCTGCTTTTGTATTGATTCGAGCAGCAATCGTCTTCAGCGAGTCCTGCGAAATTTTGTCCGTTTCAAGACGCGTCTTGTCGAACTGCTCCTGCGCCTCTTTGTAGATAATGCCGATACCAGAACCAGCCGCGAGGTCGTGGAAGTCATTGAAGGTGATTGTCCTCCACGCATCCGTCAGCTTATCGCTGGGATAGCTTTTTCCATCCAGCCATGCCAGCGAAGCATATTTTTCAGCATTGAGTGCCCACATTTCACTGTGGCGCATATTCCACTTATGCTGAGCCTGCGTTGTCATTACGCCACGGTGATACTCAAAGTACATTTCCGTCTTCCAGGTCGGAATTGCAATCTGGCCCGCCGGTGGCGTTGGGGGCGGCGTGTAGCCCTTCATGATTTTGAAGTAGTCCCACTCCGGTGATTCCGGAGCAATCTTCTTCTCGACCGTGCTGAAGTAGCTTTGCGCTGTTCCGAACTGATAATTGGGGACAATCTTGTCCGGCTGCGCCCAGTGCTCGCCCTCGTCCAGAATTGCTCGAGTTGGACCGCCGCCATGGTCGCCAATCCCGTAGAGGTCCATCATCTCCGTCATGCCCGGAGACCACTTTCGCGCAGTCGTCAGATCTGCTGAAAGACGTACAGGATTGAGATTGTTGTTCGCATAATCATGTGGAAAATACGTCAGCACCTTGCTGCCATCCGGCGACTCCCACCAGAAGAGCTTGAACGGAAGCTGATTCGTATCGTTCCATGCCATCTTCTGTGTAACAAAGTAATCAATGCCGGACTTCTTATAAATTTGCGGTAACTGCCAGTTATAACCAAATGAATCCGGGTTCCATCCAATGCGAACATCTACGCCATACTCCTGCTTATAGAAGCGCTTGCCCAGCAGGATGGAGCGAGCCGTCGCCTCGCCGGATGGCATGTTCAAATCAGGCTCAACCCACATGCCGCCCACAATCTCCCAGCGGCCTTCCTTAATGCGTTTTTTAATCTCGTCATTGATGTCCGGATACTTCGTAGCCATCCAGTAGTTGTAAGCAGCAGCTGACTGCGTATAAGTGTAGTTCGGATACTCATTCATCAACTGCAACGCAGTCGAGAAGGTACGCTTTACTACATCCACTGTTTCCGTCCAGGGCCACAGCCAAGCGGCGTCAATGTGCGAGTTCCCAGTCAGATGAAAAGTCGCCCCCTTGAGCAGCGGCTTAAGCGCTTCCAAATCACTCGTCGCTTCTTTCAAAGAGGCATCGAACTTCGTCTGGTCAGCCGCATCCAGCGCCTTTAAGTCCACTGCATGGACGGCCTTTTCCAGGGTTGCCTCATCGCCTTGTTGATTGGTCGAAAGACTCGGAACGAGTAGCGCTGCGGAAAGGAACTCCTTCCGCAAGTCGTCCGGGTTGGGCCGGTTCTCAGAAAAATCAATCTTGAAGTCGGCATTGTGAAAGGTCTTTTGGTCTACGGTCTGCAACAGCTTGACCGCAATCAGGACTTTCTGCCCTGGTTTTGCATGGTCGAGCAGCACAATCGGCTCAAGGTCATCGCCTAGGGCGACGCGGCTGCCGTTAAAATAAATAATCTGCGGCATGGGGCCATTCGCGTACGCCTCAAAGCGGAACCAGATACGCGTGTCCGTCAGATCATAGCCGTGCAGCGTCTTTGGTACTTCGACCCAGCGCCGAAACCATGCTGATTCTCCCGATGTCCGGAATCCTGGCTTTACCGTCTGCCAGCCTGAATCATCCAGACTCACACTCTCGCCATGCGGAACGTCGCCTGCATGAAACTTCCATTCGCCCGCGTCCAGATGGTCCAGTTCACCAAGCCGTTCGATCACAGCCTGCGAATTCGAAGGCAGCGATTTCACGACCTGACGAACGTCCTGTGCCCAAAGCACGGAGGAAACAAACATGGCAGACAATGCCATGCCCCGCCCTATTCCAATCTTCACCTGCAAACTCCTCGCTCCTGATTCCGCGCAGTGTCCCACCTCAGAAAGCACTAGGGAAAACTGCCAGTAGAGACGGTTGGATTATAACCTTTTAAAGCCATAAGTGGAAACGTTCCCATTATTTTGCTTCCGAATGCTGTCAGGATAAGGGCGCAGAATCTTATTAAGGGCTTACCTGTCCTGAAGCGCACTGAACATGTTCACACCTGATTGGTGAGCGCCCTGTACGCTGTCTTCCGTACCTAGTACCCTGTTAGAAGAATGAAGCTCCATTTCCTGCCTGCATTTCTGGCCTTCGCCTGCTCTATGTCTTTCGCCCAGGGAACAAAGCTCTGGACGCAGCAGCGCTTCGATGAGTTTGAAAAAGGCACGCCCAAAGGTGTGTCCATTCGCAGCAATGGCCTCCTTGAATCAGGCCCGGAAAGCCGACAGATCGCGATCACTCCGTCTACCTATATCTGGTCTGTTGCCGCAGATACCGCAGGAAATGCCTATGCAGGCACCGGATCGCCTGCCTCGGTCCTGCGCATCTCGACTGACGGAAAGATCGCGAAGCTGTTTTCGAGCAAAGATCTTTCTGTGCAGGCCGTCGCTGTTGCTAAAGATGGCTCTATTTACGCTGGAACGCTGCCCTCCGGCAAAGTGTATAAGCTGCCTGCAGGGGCAACAGACCTCGACGAAACCAAAGCCACTGTCGTCTTCGACCCGGCGCAAACAGAGGCCAAACCCAAGTACATCTGGGCGCTTGCATTCGACAGTGAGGGCCGCCTTTATATCGCCACTGGAGCACCGGCCGCAATCTATCGCCTGAATCCCGCAGCGGCAAGCACAAAGCCCGAGCTTTTCTTCAAGAGCGATGAGCAGCACATCCGCTCTCTGGCTTTTGATAAGTCTGGAAAGCTCATCGCGGGTTCGGACGGAAGCGGTCTTATCTACCGCATAGATGGCAATGGCAAGGGCTACGTCCTTTACGACGCGCCGAAGCACGAAATTACGTCTCTCGCCGTTGCCGATAACGGCACCATCTACGCCTCGGCCGTC
>DASRBV010000264.1:0-17157 GCA_035653455.1 Pseudacidobacterium sp.
GAGAACTGTGCATTGAGCCACAATGCGCGTCACTGATAAAACCGCTAACGGTTTGTGAAGACTGCGCCGAAAGCCCCAGTGCCCCCAGCGTCAAAAAACCTGCAACTGCTAAAGCGTTTAGTTTCATGCTGTTGCTCCTTCGTTACATGTCAGACTGAGATGCGAATCTGAAACCCTCATAAGAATACGTCAAAGATGGCTGGCAATGCAGTAGCGTGCCCGAGTTTTTTTGATGTTGCTAAAAGAAGCAAAAACGGAGGACCCGTGGGCCCTCCGTTCAAAGCGTCTGTACTGTCCGCTAGAAGTTGAAAGTCAATTGAAATTCAGTGGAACGCGGACCGCCCTGGTCAAAGGTACCAGAGCCGCGGCCAACGCGAGTCTGGTTCTTGAATGAGAAGCCATTGTCCCCATTGACATAGCCTTCAGCGCCAGTACCATCTGAACCGGCATTTGACTGGTTGACCAATGTTGTCGTTGTGCCGCCCCAGTTTGCAAAGTTGGCGACGTTATACATCGAAACTTTAGGTACCAGAGTTACCGACTCTGAAATAAATTTCAGGTGGAATGGATAGGACACGCTGGCATCGAGCGACTTAAACATTGGATTCTGAAAAACACTCGAGAATCCGTTGTAGATCGGCTGTTGCACAGCACCGAGTTCTGACAGTTGAGTTGGATTGAATAGACCGTTGTTAACTAAAGCGCGGCCAGCTGGTGTCAATTGTCCTGCGTATTTGTTGTTGTAATTAACGATGAATTTTTTCAAATCGCTGCCACTGGTTCCACGCATGAATTGGCCTGGATTGGTACCCGGTGCCAAATCGCCAATAGTTCCATCGCCAGTAACATCAGTCATGAATATTTGCGCCGTAGAACCAGCAAGAGTATCCAATGTGAGATTAGACGGAGCAGCTGAACGGAAATGGCCGATCACAGCAATCTGCGGCCCGTGAATGATTGTTGCAGCACCACCGAATGAAATGTTGTGCCTGTGATCGTTCCCTCCGAAACCAATGTACTGGGTCGGGTTATTGTAGTCATAAGCTGCCCCGCTGAAGAACTGATCGGAACCGCCAGTGCTGGAGCTTACAAATTTTGAATAGGCATAAGAAAATTCAAAATTGGAGTCTGCAAGCCCTTTCAGCGGATGACGTGCTTGCTGGCGAAGGTTCAACTGAAAGGCATCATAACCCGAACGTCCGGCGGGGAAATTAAAGAAACCATTTCCCATATTCGGATTTGCGCCTGGAAAAGCAGCGCCCTCATCCGGAGTAAGTCCGTATTGTGCTGCTGGCGCTCCGCTTAGATATACATTGCCCGAATCCAAGCCATTATTAGCAAAATCGCTTATAGTAGCGCCATTCGCAATTGCATCATCAATATTTGTCACCCCAAATTGAGTAAGCGTAGCGTTGATGGCATTTTGCGCAGCCGTCTTGTTTAGGTATTTCGCATCGCCAATGTGATTTACATCAATAGACTGGGCGATATGCAGCGTTGCCTGATGGACGTAATCGGCCGACAGTACAGCGCCACTCCACAGCTCACGCTGAATACCAAAATTAAAGTGAATAGAATATGGTGTTTTGAAATTTGGTGAATATGCAGCGTCACCACCCGGAATCGCCAGGGTATTTCCAATAAAGCTGCCATTTTGTGCAGCACCGCCAGCTTTACTGATCTGTTGGTATTCTGCCTGTAATTTCACAAATTTCGGACCAGATACAGCGAGCGGCTCTCGGCAGACGGATGTTAGCGGGTCGCCATCAATATTATCTGTCGTAGATCCGTCCGGAAATTTAAAAACATATGTTCCGCCACAAACCGTATGGCTATAGTCATTGAAAAGACCAGTTTGCAACTTGAAAGGAGTATCGAACTGGACTGCATTGAAGACGATGTTCTCTCGGAAAATGCCAACTGCGGAACGCACGACCGTTTTTCCGGCGGAATCAAGACTGTAGGTAAATCCAACTTGTGGGGCAAAATCAAAGTTTGGCTGACGAATTCGCTTCCCAAGTCCGACGCCAAACTGATCCAGAATCAGTTGGTTTCCTGTGCAGGGTGGATTTGGGAAAATGGATGTGTTGATGGTTGAGCAAGGAATTGGGTCGATCCAATTGTCTGTGCGCCCCGTGTCTCGCAGCCAGCGGATTCCGTAATTTACAGTCAACTGCGGCTTTACTTTCCAGGAGTCGCTTACGTAAGCACCTGTCCGCCAATCATCCGAACCGCCCGCTGGCTGACCAAATGTTGGCTCCGGGGTAAAGTAACCTAACCCATTGCCAAAGCGTACACCAACCGAAGCATTATAGCCGTTCAACGGATCACCAGGAGCGATTGGGTTTCCATTGCTGTCTTTAATCAGGGCTGCAGGGCTGAGAGAAACGCGTGGGGCCAGACCGAAAAACGAAGCGAACCCCCCTTGAAGAATACGGTTCAGGCTGGCGCCGTAACGAATGTTATGCGCACCTTTGGTCCAGCTGCCATCGTAACGAAGTTGCTTGTCTGATTGATATGTGTCTTGAGGGGCCAGATCGTTGGGTCCTGTATAAAGTCCCTGGCTGGCATCCCGAATCAAAAGTCCCGGCATCGCCAGGTAAACACCCGAACCTGTCGCGTCCACGATCAGATTGTGAAATTTCTCATAGCTGCCACGGAAGCTGTGCGTAAAATTGCCCTTCACGAAGTCAGCGCCGCCTGCAATACCCCATGTATTATCGCGGTTCGCGTAATTATCATATGAATTGTTGCCACTGGTAATAGTTGAATTCACATCGTAATTGATACGCGCGAAATAATGAACACCCCAGGGACCGCTGTAATCTAACCGGCCAGTGGAATAGGTCTGCCTATACGGTGCTGGGACATTCGGATACTTCGCCAGAATGTCAGCAAATACAGGCCCAATTTGCGCAGGGCTGGATTCATCCTGTTTAATGCGCTCTGCATTGGCAAAGAAGAACAAACGATCCTTCAGAACAGGACCGCCAATAGATCCACCAAACTGATTGCGCTGGAAAGGAGCGTCCTGACCATTTACTTTGGCAAAACCAGTACTATGGTCCTGGAAGTCATAGAATGCCTCTCCATGAAACGCATTGCTACCTGTGCGAGTGCTAACAAGTACTTGTCCAGTCGAGCCAATTTCACCCGATACGTCGTTGTTAGAACGGGAAATCTGGAACTGATCAATAGCTCCCTGCGACACATTGAAAATCGTCGTGCCTACTGTCTCATCCGTGATGTCCTGACCATCAAGAAGAATACGAGTGGTACGCCCTGAAACGCCGCTGAACCCAATGGCCGAATAGCCCGCTTTCGTTGGATCGAAATCCTGACCGCTTTGCAGCATAACTCCGGGTTCGAGTTGCGCAAGATCCAGGAAATTACGCCCATTAATCGGAAGAGTCTCAATTTGCTGTGCTGTGATGACGTTCTGGACACCAGCCTGCTCGGTGTTGACCTGCACTGCGCCAGCATTCACTGTCACTTCTTCAGTCGCCGCACCTACCGCCAACTTGTAATTGCCATTGGTAGCTGTACCAGTCAGGACAACTGTACTAGCAACCAGCTTCTGGAACCCCGAAGCCTCGACAATTACCTGGTAACTGCCTGGTGTCAATGGACCAACAGTGTACAGGCCAGCCGCATCTGTCTTAAGCGTTTTGGTAAACCCAGTTTGTTGACTGGACACGGTAATGGTTGCATTGCCTACAGCAGCGCCAGAACTATCCGTAATGACACCTTGAATAGATCCACCGTTTACCGAAATCGCCTGGGCGTTTGCGTGATCAGAGAAGAAGAAACTGCCAGCCGCAGCCGCGAACGTAACTGCCAAGGCTAGCGACCCGTATCTGATTCCTGTAATGAGTTTTGCGCGAAAATTCTCCTTCGCTTCTTTGAGCATTTGCATACCACTCCTCAGGGCACAAAAGTTACACAAGGAAAGGCAGGCGAAATGCCAAAGTTTTACGTCTTGTTAACAGGCCAAATATCAATGGTTTAGATTTATTAGTTATTAATTTTTGAGTAAACAAATATATCCATTTTTTGGTAGGAACATTCCATTCTTCATAACCTACTTTGAAATCATGAAACAATAAACCCAGCGGTTCATCAAACAAAGGAGGGCCGCGTTATGAACACTTTCAAGACTGCTCTTTTAATGACAGCGCTCACGCTCTTCCTGCTTTTTCTGGGGGAGCACTTCGGCGGGCGTGATGGACTCGTTCTGGCCTTTATCTTTGCTGCCGGAATGAACTTCTTCAGCTACTTCTTCTCAGACAAGCTGGCGTTGGCCATGTATCGGGCCCAGCCGATCACGCGTGAAGAGTTGCCCCGCGTCTACCAGGTCGTTGAGCGGCTCACCCAGCGCGCGGGTCTGCCCATGCCGAAGATTTACGTCATCCCAACGGATTCTCCGAATGCCTTTGCCACGGGCCGCAATCCGAAACACGCCTCGGTTGCAGTCACGCAGGGCATCCTGAACCTGCTGAATGATGATGAACTGGAAGGCGTCCTCGCGCACGAACTGGGCCACGTTCGCAACCGCGACATCCTCACCAGCTCGATTGCTGCCACACTCGCCGGGGCCATTACCATGCTGGCGCGCATGGGCTACTGGGCTTCGCTCTTTGGCGGATATGGCGACAGCCGCGATCGCGAACGCGGCGGAGGCGGCCTCGGAGCATTGTTTATGCTCATTCTGGCGCCGATTGCAGCCACGCTCATCCAACTCGCCATCTCCCGCTCGCGGGAATACGAGGCTGACGCCACAGGCGCGCACATCACAGGCAATCCCTACGCCCTGGCCAGCGCGCTGGAAAAGCTCGACGCCTATTCAAAGCGCTTGCCCATGCAGGCCTCGCCCTCGAACGCGCATCTGTTCATTGTGCAGCCGCTGGTCAGCGCACGCGATTTCGCCAATCTGTTCTCAACCCATCCGCCAATCCCAAAGCGCATTGAGCGCCTGATTGGACGTTCCAGCATGTATGGTAGCTAACAGTTGTTAGTTGTCAGTCCCTGGCTGAACTTGGGACTGGCAACTGGAAAAATTATCACTATGAAGACACTTCTACGCTCTCTGATTTTGCTGCTGATTGTGTTGTGGCTGGGTGGGGTGATGTTCTTTCCCATTGTCGCGGCAACGGCCTTCTCTTCCCTGCCGGACACGCACGCTGCCGGCACCATCGTGGGCCATTGCCTGCGTGTCCTGCACTATGAAGGGATCTTTGCCGGTGCGCTCATCATTGTGCTCTTCGTGATTGCATACCGAACAGGCGCATATCTTCGCCATGTGATTGCGCCGGTTTTTGTCACGCTCATCATGCTGGCATTGACGGCCTTCTCTCAGTTCTGGATCATCCCGAAGATGGAAGGTTACCGGCTGGCTACGGGGGGCGCAGTGGATGCAGTAGCTCCTGGCGATCCAAACCGCGTGGCCTTCAACAAGCTGCACGTTACCTCTGAGCGGGTGGAAGAAGGAGTGCTGCTCGCCGGAATTGTGCTGGTGGTGCTGGTCGCCTGGGAAAGCACGCCGAAAAAGCCCTGATTTCTCAAACAGCTTTTTGCAACATGGAGCGGACCTCGGCCAACAACTGCTGGATACCCAGCGCGGCCGTGTCTAACATCTGGTCCATTTGGGGACGTGCAAACATCTTGCGTTCGGCGGTTGCCTGCACCTCTACCAGCCCGCCATCTTCGGTCATGACGACGTTCATGTCTACTTCAGCCTGCGAATCTTCTTCATACGCCAGATCGAGCAGAATAGTATTCTCCACAATGCCGATACTGGTTGCGGCAACCAATTGCCTCATAGGAGATTTCGGCAGCGTTCCCGCGGCAACAAGTCGGTCAAAGGCAATGGCCATGGCCGCACATGCACCGGTAATGGCAGCCGTTCGAGTGCCTCCATCGGCCTGAAGAACATCGCAGTCCAGCACAACGGTGCGTTCGCCAAGCGCCTGCATGTCTACTACGGCCCGAAGTGAGCGGCCAATCAGCCGCTGGATTTCGTGTGTGCGCCCTCCGATCTTTCCACGCTCAGCCTCTCGGGGCGTGCGGGTCAGGGTCGCGCGCGGCAACATGCCATATTCTGCGGTCACCCATCCCCGCCCGCTGTTGCGCAGCCATGCGGGCACACTCTGCTCCACAGACGCATTGCACAAGACGCGGGTATTGCCTAGCTCGATGAGGACAGAGCCTTCAGCAACAGCTACATAATGAGGAGTGAGGCGCACAGGACGCAGGGCATCTGCGGCGCGGCCTCCCTGACGAAAAAATGAAACCGGAGTCGTCTGCATTTCCTCATTATTGTACGAAGCGGAATGACAGAAATGACATCATTAGTTGTGATGGATGACACATTTGATCTGGCAGAGATGGACCGTGCACTCGCCGGCACTCCTTTTGCCGGAAAGCTGCATTTCTTCCCCAGCATTCACTCTACAAATACCTATGCCATGCAGCAGGCCGAGGCAGGCGCTCCTGAAGGCTCAGTGTATTTTGCCGATGAGCAAACAGCCGGACGCGGACGCGGCGCCCACCAATGGGCCTCACCCCCCGGTTCAGGCTTGTATGTAAGCGTGTTACTGCGCCCGCAGATTCCGCCGGCAGAGATTTTATGGCTTTCGCTAGCCGCCGGACTCGCAGTGCGCGAGGCAGTGAGGCAGGTCACCGCGCTGGAATGCGACTTGCGCTGGCCCAACGATCTGCTGTTCGGCCGCCGCAAATTCTGCGGCATTCTCACCGAGTTAAATGCCGAGGTCACGCGGATTCGGCACGTCGTAGTGGGAATCGGAATCAACGTACATCAGGAAAAGTTTCCGCCCGGGCTGCACGACATTGCTACTTCACTGCGTATGGAGACAGGACGCGAATGGCCGCGCCAGCAACTGCTTATCGCCTTGTTACAATCGCTTCATCGCGAAGTTTCAGGATTGTCCCGCGAAGCTGCTTCCGGCATTTTGCAGCGGCTGGAGGCCGCCTCAAGCTGGGTCCGAGGCAAGCGCGTGCGCGTAGAAGAAGGCCCGGGGTTTTCCGGAGTGACAGAAGGATTGGACGCGCGCGGATTTCTGCAAGTGCGAACGGCAGAGGGACTTCGTACAGTCTACTCCGGCGGCGTGCGCGAAGCCTGATACAGTGAGAAAACCATGCTTCTTGTGCTCAACGTCAATAATACGAACACAGTCATCGCGCTCTACACGCTCAGGCAGGACGGCCTTGCCGACAAGCTGCGCGCAACCTGGCGCATCAGCACCCGGCATGTGCAGACCGCCGACGAATACGGCATTTTGGTACGCAGCCTTTTGCAAAGCGAAGGCGTGGAGGGTCCCGCAATCAAGTCCGTGGTCATCGCTTCCGTTGTGCCGCCGGTGGACTGGGTGCTGCGCCAGTTCTGCGAGCGCTATTTTCACCAGAAGCCGCTCTTCATCGAGCCTGGTGTCAAAACCGGCTTACCGATTCTCACCGACAATCCCAGCGAAGTGGGCGCGGACCGCGTCGCGAACTGTGTGGGAGCATTCGCAAAATATGGCGGCCCTGCGATTGTTGTGGACTTCGGCACCGCGACAAACTTTGATGTTGTCTCGCGTAAAGGCGAGTTTCTGGGAGGGGCCATTGCTCCCGGTCTCAACGTTTCTGCCGAAGCGCTGTTTGCGCGCGCTGCGCGGCTGCCACGCGTGGAGATCAAGCGGCCGGCAAAAATCATCGGGACGAACACCGTAGACAATTTGCAGATTGGCCTGTTTTACGGCCATATCGGCCTGGTAGATTACATTCTGGAACGTATGGTCGCCAAACTCGGCGAAGGCACCAGATGTATCGCTACTGGTGGCCTTGCCCACCTCATCGCGAGCGAGTCGAAGTTTATTACTGAAATAGATGACATGCTTACCCTGGACGGGCTGAGGATCATTTATGACCGCAATCGGTCGGCAAAGGCCCATCCACACGCCGGTGAAATGCAACAGCCATAGCATTTTCACAGATAGTCTGAATCATGCCCGGAAACTAAAGTCTCTGCGACCAACAGGGAGTCGGCGACACTGCACAGTGCAAATGGAGTGTACAGAATCTGTGAAAATGCCGTAAAACCGTAATTGACACCCTACAGTTGTACTCTTGGAAAATTACTTCAACTACTTTACGGAAATCGAAGAGCACTTTCAGCGGCGGCGCGGCTCCCTGCTGCTGCTCTCTACCTTGGACTGGGCATTGATTGAGACCTGGCGCGAAGCCGGAGTACCGCTTGAGGCCGTCCTGCGCGGCATTGATGCAACATTTGAAAAATATGAAGCACGAAAGACCCGCACTCGCGTCCGGCGCATCAATGGGCTGGCCTACTGCGCACAAGAGGTGATGTCCGCGGTTGAAGAAATGAAAGAAGCGGCGGCCGGTGCGGCGTCTGCTCTCAATCAAGCGGCTCCCCCTCCTGGATTTGAACCGGAACGCATTGCCTTGCACCTTGAGTCCTGCGCCGAAGCATTGCGAAATGTACAGATAAACGAAACGGCACAGCGCCTGCTGGCATTGGCCTCCGGTGTGCGTATGCAACAGCCGGACCTCGAAGACCTGGAGCGCACGCTTACTACGCTCGAAGAAAAACTCTTCGCCCATCTTCTTATGATGACGTCCGAATCTGATCTCACTGCCATCCGGGAACAGGCCCAGCGTGAACTCGCTCCCTATAGGCGCCGAATGACAGCCGTACAGATTCGTCAGATTGAGCAGCAATTTATTCATAAGCGGCTGCTTGAAAAATATAAACTTCCGCGCCTGAGCCTCTTCTACATGGAGCAGCGATGAAGCTGCGCATTGAGAAGTGCATTTATGGAGGAGCCGGGCTGGCGCGCGCCGATGGCAAGGCCGTCTTTGTGCCGTTCACATTGCCGGGCGAACTGGTAGAAGCGCGCCTCGTGGAAAACAAGCAGAGTTTTGCGAATGCAGAACTTGATGCAGTGCTGGAACCAGCAGCAGAGCGCGCTTCTCCTCACTGCCCGTATTTTGGCGAATGCGGTGGGTGTCATTATCAGCATGCCGGCTATGCACAGCAGTTGGAAATCAAGCGTGGCATTCTCAGGGAAACTCTGGAGCGTGCTCATCTGAATTCCCTGCCGGAGATAGTTTCTGTTTCTGCGAACCCTCTGGGATATAGAAACCGCATACGCCTGCATATTGCGCAGCAACCCTTTGCGCTTTGCTATAAACGGCGTGCTTCGCGCCATGACCTGCCGGTCAACCAGTGCCCCATCTCTGCGCCGCTTCTGGAACAGGCGCTGGCTGCAATCAATCGCATCGGAGCAGATCTCGGCCTGGACCACTTCACGGAAATTGAACTCTTCACCAATCAGGCCGGGGATGAGTTGTTGCTTTCTCTCTGGGCCAGCAGGCAGATGCGGGATTGTGCCCAGGTTCTCAACCGGTTTTGCTCGACGTTGCATCAAGACATTCCATCGCTCACCGGCGCTGCTGTTTTCTCATCCGGTGTAAAACACCAAAGCAGAAAAATCGCGGCATGGCAGGCGCAGTGGCTTACCTGCCGGATCGCGGGTCATGAATATCGCGTCAGCATCGGGTCTTTCTTTCAGGTCAACCGCTTTCTTTTAGATAAATTAGTCGAGCTTGTCTGCGGCGGACGGGCCGGACAACTGGCATGGGATTTATACGCCGGTGTTGGGTTGTTCTCAGCCGTACTTGCAAAGCGATTCGAACAGGTCATCGCAGTTGAATCCGCCGCCTCATCTTCTCAGGACTTGCGCAGCAATCTCAGGGGAAGCAAACATAAAGCTGTCGCTGATCACACGTTGGCTTTTCTGCGCCAACAGCTCCGCCAGAAATTCACTCCGCCTGATCTTATTGTCGTAGACCCTCCCCGCACTGGACTCGGCAAGGAAATTGCCTCTCTGCTTACGAAAGTAAGGGCCAAAACGCTGGTTTATGTCTCATGTGACCCGGCAACGCTTTCGCGCGACCTGAAAGCATTGGTAGAATCCGGCTATCGCTTCAAAAATATACACATGTTAGATATGTTTCCCCAGACATTCCATCTGGAAAGTGTCACGGTGCTGTCGCTTGACTGAAGTATGCCTCAGAATGCTGTAGAACCGTTGCGCTTTGCGCATCTCCCTCTATTCTTTGCTGCCGTCTGCTTTTCCTTTGGTGTCCTCATTTCCCGGCACTTCTGGACCAACCCCGCGCTGCTGTTCATCGCGGTCATTCTGTGCGCGGTCATCTCTGCTTTGGCGGTATATAAGGCGCTGAGGCCCACTTTGCTTCCGGTTGCCGCAATGTTTTTCCTTCTGGGAGCATTCTGCGAGGAAGTAAGGCCGTTTCCCGATCCACAGACCGCACTCACAACGCTTGCCGATGGAACAGAGCGGGTTGTCGAGGGCGAAGTTTCCATGACTAGCGCCGTGCGGCACGTCGAGTCGGCTTTGCCGTTTTCCAATAAAACACGTCAGGAGCAGAGCCAGCAGATTCAACTGCAAATCGCTTCCGTAAGTTCAAATGAAGGCACACTGTTACCTGTCACCGGTGGACTATCACTCACGCTCTATGCTCCGCCTGATGCAGTCTTCCCCACCATTTCCTGCGGCGACAAACTCCGCGTCCCCGTCTCGTTGCGCCTTCCAGACCATTACCTGGATCCTGGCGTGTGGGACGAACGCGCGTGGTTGCTTGGTCAGGGCATCGGCGCAATTGCAGGCGCCAAACTGAATGCGGTCATCATCACCCAAAAGGCAGTGCGCACTTCATTCCCGTGCTGGCTGCATTCTCTGCAGCAGAGGGCCAGCTCGCGTCTGATTGCATTTGCCGGGGATGCGCCAGAAGGCTTCTTCCGCCTCAATCATCAGGATGCCACCATGCTTACCGCCATGCTCACAGGAGACCGCAGCTACCTCTCGCGCGGAGTTCGCCTGGGCTTTGAGCGCACCGGGGCCTTCCATCTGCTGGTTGTTTCCGGAATGCATCTGGCCATTTTCGCCGGACTTGTCTTTTTTCTTGCGCGCGCGCTGCGTATTCCCCGCCCTGCCGCAACATTTGCCACGGTTGTCATAGCGTTTGCTTATGCTTTGTTCACAGGATATGGCCAACCGGTACAGCGCTCCTTCTGGATGATCACGCTCTACCTCACTGGCCGTTTGCTATGGCGCGAACGCAGCGCCATGAACTCAATCGGATTTGCAGCGCTGGGCCTGCTGGTTGCAAACCCGGATGCACTGTTTGATGCAGGCTTTCAGATGACCCTTCTGACAGTGCTGGCCACAGCCGGAATCGCCGTGCCTGTCGCAGAGAAGTCCTTCGCCCCATATCTGCGGGCCATGCGCAATCTGTGGACGCTGCAGATTGACCCATCTTTGCCGCCGCGTGTCGCACAGTTCCGCGTCAGCCTGCGCATGATGGTGCAACACGCGTGCCTTCTGCCGGGCGCATATGCCGCTGAAATCATCGCTCCTGCAACTGCCTTGTTTCTGCGCTTCCTGGAACTGCTGCTGGTTTCAGTCATCATCGAGATGGCCATGGCGCTGCCCATGGCGCTGTACTTTCATCGCATCACCGCAACAGGCATTCCGGTAAACCTGCTGATTGTTCCGCTTCTGGGAGTGTTGCTCCCCCTCGCCATGCTGACTCTTCTCGCAATCGTATTTCTGCCTGCAGTTGCTTTTGTTCCCTCAGCGATGACCGCAGCCATTCTGCATCTGGCGATTTTTCCCGTAGAGAAATTTTCTCGCTCCGCTGCAGGCGATCTGCGGCTCCCCACTCCTTCGATATTTGTCGTGATCGCATGGATGGTTTGCGTTGCATTCGCCATCTGGATCGTGCGGCAGCAACGTTTTTCAGTGTCCACGGCCCTTTTGTCGTTGTTTTTGGGGGCTGCAGTCATTCTCGGCTGGCGCAAATCTTCAGAAGCCCCCGGGCGGATTGAAATCACAGCACTCGACGTCGGCCAGGGCGACTGTATCCTGGTGGTCTCTCCGCAAGGCAAAACACTGCTCATAGATGCGGGTGGAATTGTGGGCGCATCGCCCGATGCAAAGTTCGACATCGGGGAAGACGTGGTTTCACAAACACTCTGGGCGCGCGGCATTCGGCGGCTGGATGCGGTAGCCATCACTCATGCTCACGCCGACCATATTGGTGGAATGCCGGCGGTACTCTCAAATTTTCATCCTGCAGAACTTTGGGTCGGTCACAATCCCGACAGCGCCGCTTATGACCATGTTCTCCAGGAAGCCAGAGAACTTGGAATCTACCTGCAGGTACACGCTGCAGGAGACGCTTTTCAGTTCGGAGGAATGCAGGTGCGCGTGCTCTCTCCTGCTCCGGACTACGTTCCCAAAGCAACGCCTGGCAATGACGATTCGCTTGTCCTTCGTGTGAGTTACGGCAACACTTCAGCCCTGCTCGAAGGCGATGCGGAAGCTCCCAGCGAAGCCCGTATGTTGTCCCCCGGGGGGCTACATTCGGACCTGCTCAAAGTCGGACATCACGGCAGCAAAACATCTACAACGCCCGCCTTTCTTCAGGCAGTCTCACCATCGTATGCGGTCATTTCTGTTGGACGGCACAACTATTATGGTCACCCCAAACTCGAAACGCTGGAGAAACTCGAAGGCGCACATGCTCTGACGTACCGCACAGATCTGCTGGGTGCTTCTACTTTTTATCTGGATGGCAGACATATCACAACTGCCGCCTGGAACCATGCCGGACAGTAAAACTCGACCTCACTTAACGGCCGTTTTACGCGCAAGCTGGCGTGACGGACACTCTTCCAGTTCGCACACCTGGCGCTGGGCAAGTTCGTGCAGCAACAGCTTACGTGGCTCGCCGGCAGGCATCATCTCCAGCACCTCACGGCGAAGCTGTCCCAAAGCATCCAGCCAAGGGCCTAAGTCTTGTGGAAGCTGCCTGTCTATCTCCTGACGCAACTGCTGGGCCAGAGCAGGACTTTCTCCGGCAGTGGAAATCGCAATCTGCAGGTTCCCGCGGTCCACGATGGAAGGGAAATAGAAGTCACAGTTCGGAGGGTCGTCCACAGCATTGCAGATGACGTTGCGCTTTGCTGCTTCTTTAAAAACAGCGGCATTGACTTCAGGACGGTCTGTCGCGGCAACCACCAGAAACATGCCCTCAAGGTCCGAGGGCCGGAACTCTCGCTGATGCCAGCGAAAGCTGCCTTGATTTGCCAGGGCGGCCACGGCTTCCTTGGCTTGAGGCGCAACAACAGTCACCTCCGCCCCCGCCTTTAGAAGACTTTGTATTTTCGATTCCGCAACTTCCCCTGCGCCGGCCACAAGACATCGCCGGCCATTCATCTTGAGGAAGATAGGAAAAAGCGCCATTCAGTTATTTTACGTAAAGTTCCCCTGCGCTATGCCACTACAGCAGGAAGAGCCGCACCGGAGAGCCGGTCACGAATTTCCTCAACCGAATGCCGCGCAAAGTATGTGCGCAGGTTGTCATCAGGCTTTCGTTCGGCAAGATACGCGCGCAGCAGCCGCTCCAGCGCCGCCGGAACTTCTGCCGCCGGAACGCGGTAGTTTGTGGGCCGCGCAATCGCGGAATGTTTCCCTACGGCCCCTCCAACATTAAATACATATGCGTCCACCATCTTGCCATCATGCTTGGCCTTTTTGCCTTCGAGGCCAATATCGGCAATCCAGTGTTGCCCACAACCGTTGGGGCATCCGGTGACGTGCAGCTTGAGCTGCTCGGTAAATTCCGGGACCCGTTCTTCCATCTCTTCGACCAGCCAGCGCAAAAAGCCCTTCGTTTCCGTAATGGCCAGCTTGCAGAATTCCGTCCCGGTGCAGGCAATGCCTCCACGCCAGAAGGCCGAACCTTCCACATGCAGACCAATCTTACCCAGTTCGTCCGCCAACTCAACGGCTTTTTCCGCAGGCACATGGATGATGGCAAAATTCTGCATGATGGTCGTGCGGATTTCGCCTTTTCCATAGCGGTCCGCAAGATCGGCAACTGCGGCAAGCTGTTCGCCGCTGATGCGCCCGCGAAGCACTGAAGCCCCTACATAGGTCAAACCAGGCTGTTTCTGCGCATGAATACCAACATGGTCACGCAGAATGTCTTCCGGTGCGTGCTCTTCCACACCAGGATCCAGTTTGTACCCGAGGCGGGACTCCAGTTCACTTAGAAAGCTCTCTGCCGTCCAGCCTTCCCTTATGAAAAGATACTTCAGACGCGCACGGTCGCGGCTTTCGCGAAGCACCTGCTGGTCCCGGAAAATCTCCGCTACCCGCCGAACAACATCTACAGCCTGCTCAGGACGGATGAAGGCATCCAGTTTGACCGCGAGGTGCGGCTCATTGGAGAGTCCGCCGCCAACGCGCAGAGTATAGCCAACCTCATTTCCGCGACGGACCGCCGTCAGAGCAACATCGTTCAGTTCCGGATAGTTGCACCACACGGCACATCCCGAAACCGAGATTTTGAATTTGCGCGGAAGGTTCCGGAAATCCGGGTTCGCAATCAGCAGATGGGCAATCTCCAGTGCTAATGGAGAAGCATCCACGATCTCGTCATGCTCGATTCCTGCCAACGGGCATCCTGTCACGTTGCGGACCACGTCGCCGCAGGCTCCTTTGGGAGACAGACCGATCGCGCTGAGCGCATCCACAATTTCAGGCAGCGATTCGATCGTGAGCCAGTGCAATTGAATGTTCTGGCGCACCGTAATGTCGGCGAGATTGCGCGCATGCTTGCGGGTAATCTCGCCGATGACGCGAAGCTGGTCCGAACGAAGGATGCCATTGGGAATGCCAATGCGCATCATGAAGTACTCTGAGGCCAGCCCTTCGCCCCCTTTGCCTCCTACAGCGCCCACTCCATCGCCCTGGGTATAGATACCCCACCATTTGAAGTAGGCTGAGGCCCATTCCGGTACAACGCTGGCCCGTCCCTGTCGCGCGAACTCGCGCACTTCGTTGAATGCTTCCCAGGGGTTCTTCTCGCGCTTCAGGCGCTCCATCCTCTGGGCCTTGGTTTCTTTTACCGGGACTGTCTGGGCCGTCTCGCTCATCGTATTCCTGTAGTGAAATTTGGGAATAAAAAAACCGCGTCAGGTGGTCCTGCGCGGGGTCTTGTGACTGCTGAAGCTCTGGAGGTGCTGGAGTCATTCGCTCACAAGTCCGGCGCTTACGCAACAACATGCGCAACATGCGGCCGGAGTCGTGTGGGAACGAAACATTCTCTTATTGCAAGATTATCGGGTTTTGGGCGGGAGCGTCAAGAAGAAGCAGTGCTCCGCATACCTTCTGCGGAGCACCATAAACATCAGAAGTTAAAGGATGCCTGGAGGGTAAAGCTGCGGTTTCCCGGCGTTCTGGGCCCGAAAAAGCCGCCAGCAAGCGATTGGGACTTTCCAAAGAACGGCGAAAGCAGTGTCCCATTTGGCGTACCCAGGTTCTCGTGGTTCAGGATGTTGGTCCCAAAGGCCGAGAGCGTGAGGCTGTACTTGCGCGAGACCGTCTGGTCCAGCCGGCCTGGGCCGCCCTGATTTCCACTCAGGCCCATGAACCCGCCGCGCCCGTGACCTCCTGGCCCATGCGGCCCTCCTCCACTGGCTCCACCACCTTCCACGCGCGGGCCTATACCAATGACCTTGCTGACGCGCATATTCATGCTGACGTTCTGTGGGCCCATGCCATACCCATAGGGAATGATTTTTTCATTTGTGCCTGCCGGACTGGCATTCAGGCACGGCATTCCGTGTATCCCATAATCTGCCGGATTGACGGCTCCAGGTTCAGAACAGCTTGCTGCAAAAGTAGGACGCATATTGAACTGGTTGTTCGCCACCAGATCGTTTCCGATGGTGATGTCATAGGGGGTCCCGGAATTGTACGCCACCATTGGAGAGAGAGAGATGGCCCACGGCGCATTGATGTTCCCCAGAACTACGAACCGCTGATGGATGTCAAAGCCCATGCGTCCATAATCAAGCTTCAGATTATGCGCGTTCAATGGCATGGAGTTGACACCTCCGGTATTGCCAAGCGCGTTGTTGTACATATAGAAGCCGAAGAGGCTGAAGCGGCGGAAGCGCGCATTGGCGCTGGCAAGAATCTGGCTCTGGCGGTAGAAGCCCTCCGACTGGTACGTATACAGATTGAGTGGCGGTGCATGAAATCCGTCCACAGGCACGTCCGCGTAGGTACCATCGGTTGCGCCCCAGATGGGCGCGGTGATGTTGTTGGTCAGATACTGATGAATGCCCTGGCTGTAAAGATAGGTAACGTTCATCGTCGCAGCTTTACTCAACTGCCGGTCAATCCCAATGGCCGCCTGCATGTCGAGAGAGGCGTGGAAATGCGAATCTGTCTGGTAATAGGTAGGCGCAGTGTTTTCTTCGCCCGAGCTGGAATTATTAAAGCTTTGAATGAAGATCTGCTGCGCCGGGTGATACTGATTGTAACGGATGGTAAAGATTGGGAAAGGCGTGCTGCCTCCACTACCAAAGGTGTTGGCCACTCCCCAGCGCTGGTAGAACCAGCCGTATCCGGCCCGCAGGACTGTTTTGGCCGGCTTACCGTTACCACCATCGAGCGCGTAAGCCAGAGAGAACCGCGGTGCCCAGTCATTGATGTCGTGAATATAGTTCTGTGCTTCCCACCGGAGCCCATAGCTGAACGTAAAGCGTGGGCTTACCTTCAAGTCATCCTGGTAAAACAACGATGCGTCAAAAAGCGTCGCGCGTGCCGTGTACTGCCCGTTGTTGACGATGGTCACCTGGTACTTTTGCGGGCTGTGATTGAGGTAATCAGACAGCGACTGGTAGATATAGAGGCCATTGGTACCTGCATCGCTGAAGTTCGCATCGCGAGTAGCACGTAGCCTTGCGCCGAAGTTTATGGAGTGTTTCCCGGCAGCGGCGGTGAAGTAGTCCTGCAGCTCGAAATAGTCCTGGTTATCACGAACAGTCCCGCTGTTGCTGCCGCCCGTAGTAAAGGCGCCCTGTACTGAGATCGTTGGGTCCGTGGACAGCGGGGTCTGTGACGAGCGGCTGCGCGTATATTCAAAGCGCATGTCATTTACAACCCGGGGACTCATCACCCAACTGTTGCTGATCTGGATCTCATTCTCAAGGCTGTGAGTGTTATATCCAGCCGAAGGCAGACTGGTTTCGCCTAT
>DASRBV010000265.1:0-8315 GCA_035653455.1 Pseudacidobacterium sp.
TGTATCTCTACGCCGCCAATGCCGCCATCTTTCATCGCGTGCAGCTCGCGCTCGATCTCGTTGTTTTCAACCGCGGGGCCGAACCACCACCAGCGCATCATCACGCGCGCGTCATCAGGAGGATGCAGAAATTGTTGATACAGCGACTGCGCTTTTGCAGAAAGGCATAGAGACAAAACCAGAGCAGACAGCAATGGGAGATGCCAGCGGGTACGATTCATCAGAAAAGTTTCGCCTCAGAATGTAAAGTTCAGGCCGACTGTAAAAAGGCCACGGACTGCACTCCCGCTACTTCAAACCGCTTCCGGCAACGGATGTTCTTGCACGCCACCATATCGTCTTTGCGCACCATATAGGATTGTGCCTTAGCGAATCGCGCGCGGTCACGCTCATCAGCATGGCGTGGCAGCGATGCTTTTTTCTGCCGGACGATCCATCCAAGCTGGTATTCCTCAGCTTTGCCGCAGTGCGGACAGGTAAGAATATGGGCCCGCTGCTCATGAGTCTCGTTGAAAAATTCACGTTCTTCCATGGCAACCTCCCTATGACTGACGATGAAAGTATTTCATACTGGAAACAAAAGAGGGCGCTCATGGCCAAAAAGAAGACAAAAAAATTCTCGGCGGTGAAGGCAGTCAAAGCAAATGCGAGGGAGCGTGTAGGCCAGCCCAAGCCTGAGCGTATCATCGAAGAAAAGCCGCGCACGGAGTCCCGCAAGGCGAAACACAAGCCGAAATTGACCGATCTTCTTATCGAAGAGTAAGTAGCAGACTCTACTTTAAGGCCCCGCCTGCAAGTGTGGACAGAAGCTCCGAATAAAAGGAGAAAAACGCCTTTTCATCCAGCGGAGATGTATTGTTCCAGGTGGCGGCCGCACAATAACGCTTATTGTTCTTCCCAATCATTGAAGTTGTCATATTCAGTACGCCGCTTTCAGAGCCGCCCTTGTAGGCGACCTGCTTCCAGTCCGATGCCTGCGCAAGGCCGGGATTGATATGCATCGCAGGATTGCCGGCCACACCAGCAATCAAATTGCAGAGTTCGCTTGTGGTAAATTGCCACTCCACATCAAGCGCAATCGGAGACGCAGTGACTTCAGCTTCGCCGGGAAGCGGCTTTGCGTCTATTTCTTTCAGCAGCGCCCGCCTGCCGGTTTCATCTGCATTGCGCCACCGCGTCAGCAATGCCGCATTTGCAGTGGACTTCAGGGTAAAGGCCTCGCGGGTAGAGAGGAACGGCTTGTTTCGCGGAGCGAAGGCTTCCACATTGTTTCGCCCGGCAAGCGAGAGCAGCGCATCCGCGGCCGTGTTATCGCTAATCGAGATCATTTCATTTGCAAGTGTCGCCAGAGTCAGCGGAGTATTGTCTGGCCATTGCCGCAGCACTCCTGAAGGCAGCGATTTCCATGCTGGATTCAGCGGGACAACGTCTGCCCAGTGGTGTTTGCCCCTGCGCACCTGGTCACTGACTGCATTCAGAACCGCAAGCTTAAATGCAGAGCCAACGGCAAGCGCTTCGTCTGAATGCAGTGACGCCAGAGGCTTGTTCTCTTCCGTAACCAGGACAGATACTTTCCCCGGAAGCCTGGCAAACTGCGCGATGACCGTGTCCAGACTGATGGCCTGTATAGGCGCTGGATAACCGAACCAGAGTCCGGTGATGCGTCCTTCTGCGTTTAGCACAATGCGAGCAGGCACAGTGGCATGTGCCAGCGTTACGGTGTAAGAGCCGTCAGGATTTGCTGTGGCCTTTTGAAAGGCCCCGTTTTGCTGCGTGTATTGTTGGATTATCGCGTTCACCCGCTCAATGGGTACCTGTGCCAGGAAATTAGTGTCAAACCAGGATGGAGACGCAGGGACTTGCTTGAAAAGCCGTTCCAGCGCGGTCTGCGGCAAAGGAGATTGCTGGCTGAAGGCAGAAAGAGCAAGCGAAACGATGAGCACAAACCTGTAAAGCATAGAATTTTCCTCGCGCAAGACCCAGCAACATTGGAGCATATTTGCCGTGAGCGGAGAGGGAGTTCCAGGGGATCTGCAGAAAAGGGCATGACGTGGGCGGAACTATGCGCTTGTCTAGCAGTCATTCCGCAATCAAATTCTTGTATGATGCGAAATAAACCTCTGGAATTTGAATGGACCTGAAAATTTCTCCTGTTCTTCGGCAAATTGCGCTGTATTCACTATTTTGCCTTGCCGCTATGGGGCTTTATGCACAGGACACACAGAATGATGACTGCTCTCTGCATAATCTGAAGCCCTGCGTGGTCCACGTCGCGCAGGACGAGGTGGGAATCATCACCAGTCCCTTGCGGATGAACAGCAGCAGCCTAGTTTGGGTCGCCCCCTTTGGTTTGGCGACGGGGCTTTCCATTGATTACGACGCGCACATGATGCGCAAACTTGGTGTCCATCCCGACCGCGAAGACAAGTTCAGGAAATTTTCAGACTATGCCGGGCTGTATGGGCCGACGGCTGCTCCTGTCATTGGGTATTTCGTTGGTGCCGGAACGCACAATGATTATTTGCGCGAATCGTCAGTGCTCGCAGGTGAAGCAACGCTGGATGCGGTCATTCTCAATGAAGGTCTGAAATACGCCATTGATCGCGAGCGTCCAAACCAGGGAGACGGCACGGGGCGATTCTGGCCGCATGGGACAAGGACCTGGCCCGATGGCCAATCCATGCCCTCGAACCATTGCATGATTGCTTGGTCGTTCGCGCGCGTTGTCGCCGGGCAGTATCACACGCCAGCCACACAGATTGCCGTGTACTCATTGGCAGCAGGGGTTTCAGCTTCCCGCGTCCTCTCACGCGAGCACTTCCCCTCTGACGTGATTGTTGGCAGCACTTTTGGCTACCTCATCGGAGACTACGTCTTCCGCCACCGTTCGCGAGAGGCCAGTCTGTTTTCGCTGTCCGCTGTGAATACGGCCAATGGGCGTGGAATGCAGCTCAACATCAATCTGGGCAGGCGATGATTTTTCTATCCCGGAGGCCAGTGCATCTGGCGCCCTCCCAACAGGTGCAGGTGCAGGTGGGAAACTGTCTGGCCCCCGTCCGGGCCGGTATTGATGACCGTGCGGAAGCCGTTGGCAAGCCCTTTTTCCTGCGCAAGCTTTGCTGCCATTGCGTGAATATGGCCCAGCAACGGCATGTCCGACGCATCGGCGGCGGCCAGCGACGGGATATGTTTCTTCGGCACAATCAGAATATGGACGGGCGCGCGCGGATCAATATCGGCAAAAGCATAGACCTGCTCATCTTCAAATACCTTTTTTGAGGGAATGTTCCCGGCGATGATCTTGCAGAAGATGCAATCCATGCGGACAGAATATCGCTGTTTACCGTGTTTTTGCGGCTGTCCGATAAAATAAAGGTAACGAGTCCTTTATCTATGCGATCCAGATTCAGCATGTTTTCCGCCGTGATTGCGGCGCTTGTGGCCTTTGCGCCCGCGAGAGCGCAGTTTTCCAATCCTCAGACCGAGATGACGCCCGTGCATAATGCCAGAGCATTGCGTCCACCTGCCGGAGCGAGGGTTGCGATTTTTGAATTTGAGGACCTGGAGTGTCCCGACTGCGCGCGCGCCAATCCCCTGCTGAAGGAAGCCTCGGAGAAATATCACATTCCGTGGGTCAGACATGATTTTCCTCTGCCGCAGCATACGTGGAGCTTCGACGCTGCCGTAGATGCGCGCTGGTTCGATACGAAATCAAAGAAGATTGGCGATGACTTCCGTGATGCGGTCTTTGCCAACCAGCCCAGCATTGCTACGCAGGATGATTTGCGCAATTTCGCTCAGAAGTTCGCACAGCAGCACAATCTGGCGTTTCCGTTTGTGGTGGACCCCCAGGGAAAGCTGGCCGCATTGGTAAAGGCCGACTATGACCTGGGGCAGAGCATCGGAATCCAGCACACGCCGACCATCTGGATTGTGACGAACAAGACCAGCGGCGTTCCGTTTGTAGAAGTCGTAGACCGCAACCGTCTGTATGAACTGATTGATCAGGCGCTTGCGGAAACGAAGAACGAAACGGGGACACATCATTCCAGCGGAAAATGAGAACGGATTTTGATCGGCTGCGGGCGAAGTCCAGAAAGCAGTTCTTAGCTTGCGGCCTTGAATGACAACTTGATGATTGCAAGGAGTAAGTAAGATCGTGCCTTTATACGAATATCAATGCAAAGCCTGTGGGTATGTCTTTGAGACAATCAAGAGTTTCAGCGATCCCGATGAGAAAGAATGCCCGGTGTGTAAGGGTGAGGTTGAGCGACTGCTCTCCGCTCCTGCCGTGCAGTTCAAGGGTTCGGGATGGTATGTGACCGACTATGCCGGCAAGGGCGGAAGCAAGAAAGCTGTATCGGGTCCAGGTGAAAGCAACGGCAGCAAGCCTGTTGAGAAATCCTCTGTATCGGAGAGCAGCGCCTCCAGTTCTGCATCTTCCAAGAGCGACTAATCTAAATATCTAATACTTTCATCGTCGCGAGCCAGGCTGGCGCGCCGTTCCTGTCGCGATATCTCGTCAGGATTCGCTCCGGCCTGATAGCGACGATATTCCATCCAGTGCCGGGGTTAAATGCGGCCTTCAGTTCTTCCTGGCGAACGGGGTGCGGGCCAGTACCAGGACCATCATCACTGAAACACAATACATACAGGGTGCCATTGTGTTTAATCGCTGATGCCAGGCTTGCCAGATATTCGGTTCGTTCTTCACTGTTGAAGGTGTGGAACAGCCCGCAGTCCAGCACAGTATCAAAACTTCGCCTCAGTTGATTCAGATGAAACGCATCTGCAACAGCAAACTCAATATCTAATCCACTGTTTTTTGCCTTCTCCCGGGCAATAGCGATTGCAGTTTCAGCTACATCCATCCCCACGACCTGCAATCCAAGCGAGGCGATGAGAAGAGTATTCTCGCCAGTCCCGCAGCCCACATCGAGCACCGGTCCCATAAATCCACCCTCGGATGCTAATCGCGCAATCGCTGGCTGTGGCTGGCCGATGTCCCATGGGGCAGCGCCATTCAGGTACGACGCATCCCAGGGCAGTCCCGTCATTTTTTCGTGGCTCGTGGGGGGCGCCGGCCATGGAATGGATCGTCCACGAAGTTTCCTGATTGCTTCGGCATGATGGCTCCTCTTCATCCATTTTCAAACTTATAATCTGTTCTTTGCGCTGCCAGCAAAAGATGATAACCACTGGAAAAGGACATACTGGGAAATTGCAGATAGCCAATAAGAAATATTGTGCATGCTCTGCTTCCAAAGAAGACAAATACAAGATACATGCTGAATGTTGGGACGGGCATATAGGAAAGAAAATTCCGGACACGCATTACGCATATCCAAAAGAAGAGCATGGCCCACAAGCGCTGCTATCACTATTCATAACGAATGGCCTTGACTGGGTCGAGAGCGGCTGCTTTGTGTGCCGGAAGCCAGCAGGCAAACAGACACACAACAGCGAGCAGCAACGCCACAATTGCAAACAGCAAAGGATCAGATGGAGTAATGCCAATCGGCAAACTTCCAATCAGCCGTGCTGCCGGCACGGCCGCAGCCATACCGAGCGTGAGTCCTGCCGTGATCTGCCACAGGCCGCGCCTCATGACCAGCATCAGGATGTTGCGCGCGTTTGCGCCCAGGGCCATGCGGACACCAATCTCCTGCGTGCGGGCATTGGTGGCGTGAGCAATAACGGCATAAATGCCAACAGAAGCCATCAGCAGCGCTATCAATGCGAATCCGGCGAAGAGCTTGCTAAACAAGTGGAGATACCAAAGCTGGTGATCGAGTGCCTTCGGGAATGTATAGACTTCTCGCAGAGGCAGATCCTGATCCAAACCCTGCACAGCAGCGCGGACCGCATTGATTGGATTGGTATTCGACCGGACCATCAGCGCCATACTGCTCCAGCCCTTTTCACGGTAGGGCAGGAAAAGCAGCGGCTTCGGATGTACATCATCGAGCTGCTGGACAAGGTTGGCAGAGACTCCGACGATTGTGAGCCAGTCGCCGGGGTTGTTTTTTTCATCGTAGAAGCGGAACCGCTTTCCAATAGCGTTCTGGTTTGGCCAGAAGTGTTGGGCGAACTCGCGTGTGACGATGGCTGCTTTGTGGTTCGCAGTTCCGTCGGTCTCATTGAAGTCCCGCCCTTGCAGAAGAGGAAGGTTGATCGTGGCAAAATAACCGGGCCCCTGCACAAGATAACTGACAGCAGGGCGGTGCGCCGGGTTGTCTATCGTGGAGTGCTCAATCTCAATCTGAGATGTGTTGGCCCCAAGACCTGGTAAATCTGAGACGAGGGCTGCGTGGCTTACGCCGGGAATTGCCTTGAGGCGCGGCAGCAGCTGGTTGTAAAAACGCTGGCGCGCATCGGTATCTTTGTAATGGCCGTCAGGAAGATCGAGCCGCGCCGTCATCAGTTGATCCGCAGGCACATCGCGGTTTGCAGAGAATGCCTTCAGCAGACTCTGCACAAAGAATCCTGCGCCGGTAAGCAGCACAAGAGTCAGGGCAAGCTGAAAAATTACAAGCAGGCCGGAAAGTCTGCCGCCGCGATGTTTACCAGCACTCCTGGCGCCTTCTTTCAGCACTTCGTTCAAATCCACCCGTGAGGAGCGCAGGGCCGGGGCCATCCCAAAGAGCAGACCGCAGAAGATGCAGAGCACGGCAAAATAGCCGAAAACAGCATAGTCCATTGTGAACTCGACCCAATAGGGTTTGCCGACATTCTGCGTGGAGAGATCAAACCAGTGCACTCCAAAAGCCGCCAGTGCAAGGCCGAGTATGCCGCCAAAGATGCTGAGCAGCACACTTTCCATCAGCAGTTGGCGGACAATGAGCCAGCGCGATGCTCCCAGAGCGGCGCGGATAGACATTTCGCGCTGCCGGACCAGAGCGCGGCCCAGCATCATATTCGCAACATTGGCGCATGCGATGAGCAACACAAATCCTACGGCGGCCAACATAAGAAGGAAGACCATGCGGATGTTTCCGCCGTTGTAGTGTTGCTGAAATGTCTCTACGGAAGTCTCAATGTCTTTATTTGTGACGGGATATTGTTTTGCCAGCCGGTCTGCAATTTGATTCAGCTCCGCCTGGGCCTCGGTAACAGTTGTTCCTGGCTTGAGTATACCGAAGAGCTGGAGCGGACGGTTGTCACGTTTTTCCAGCTCTGGCGTTGGCGTCAGAGGCATCCAGATATCGGTATTGGTAAGGAACTTAAATCCTTTTGGCATGACGCCGACAATGGTGGCCGGTCTTCCATTCACCCGTACCTGACGGCCGATTACGCTGGGCGAACTGTTGTACCGTTCTTTCCAGACTCCATATCCCAGGACCAATACAGGTTCTGCTCCCGGCTTGTCGTCCGTTGGAAGGAACGCACGGCCCAGAATTGGATGGATGTTCAGACTTGAAAAAATGCCCGATGAGGCACGCTCCAGCGAATAAGCCTGAGGAGGATTGCTATTTTCACTAAGCACGCCCTCGTCATTGAACGCTGCATTCAGTGATTCAAACGACGTAGCCTGGACGCGATAATCGAGGAAATCGGGATACGACACCCGACTCCTGTCCGGACCACGCGTAACGTTCCGACTGTTGATGGCCACCAGCCGTTCTCCGCCGGCGACGGGCACAGATTTCATCAGTGCTGCATTCACGAGCGTAAAAATCATCGTGTTCAGACCTATGCCCAATGCCAATGTCGCCACTATCGCGGCTGAAAACCAGCGATGAGAGAAGATCATGCGCAAAGAGAGCCGCAGGTCACGTGTCATGCAATCCGGATACGCAGAGGAGCACTGGCCAGTTCCACAGAATGCAGAAATTTATTCAGCAGATTACAAGGTGCGCTTAAACAGAGGAGTTGCGATGAGGAGCGCCACCACGCCGAATCCCAATAAAAAGAGCAAGTCAGACCAAATGGCGGCAAATCCGCCGTCTTTCAGCAAAATGGCCTTGAATCCGTGGACCGCGTAGGTGAACGGGTCTACCACGGCGATGGCACGGAGCCACTTGGGAAAGCCTGAAATGGGGGAGATGGCCCCGCTGGGGAAAAACAGCAGCGTATTCAGCACGCCGAACATAGCGCGAGGAACCAGAGGATCTTCTACGCGCACCATCAGCAGAAACATCATGCCATTGAAGGCGATAGATGTAGTGAGGATAAGAAGCGAGAGTTGCAGAAGCGTAATGGGATGGAAGATGACTCCCAGCCCTGCGAGCAGCGTGCCGATCACAGTAAGGCTTACGCCGGAGATTACGGCCTTCAAAGCGCCGGCGAGATTCAGGCCAAGCACCAACTCAAGC
>DASRBV010000266.1:0-13922 GCA_035653455.1 Pseudacidobacterium sp.
TTTGTGTGGGGCTTTCTCACCTCGCTGAATGACATTCTGATTCCACACCTCAAGTCCATTTTTTCCCTGAATTATGCCGAAGCCATGCTGGTGCAGTTTGCCTTCTTCTGCTCCTATGCGGCCTTTGGAATTCCGTCAGGCATGGTCGTTGAGTGGATCGGCTATCAGCGCACCATGGTCGCCGGACTGTTCACCATGTGCGTCGGAGCGCTGCTGTTTATCCCGGCAGCCAGCGTGCCTTCCTTTGCCTTATTTCTTACCGCCCTGATTATTCTGGCCGCCGGAATCACGGCCCTCCAGGTAGCAGCCAACCCATATGTTTCAGTGCTGGGACCTCCCGAGACCGCATCCAGCCGCCTGAATCTTACCCAGGCATTCAATTCTCTGGGTACGGTCATTGGCCCACTGCTCGGCGGCTGGCTGATTCTGCGTGGCGCAAAGGTCCTGGACACTCGCACGTTATCTCCCCAGGCCTTGCATGCCTATCGCATACATGAAGCGGCAACCGTTAAATTCCCCTACTTTGCAATTGCTCTCGCCCTGATCGTGCTGGGCCTTGCCATTGCGCTGTACAAGTTTCCGCGTATTGACACCACCAAAGACTACCGCCCTATGGGCGAAAAGAAAGACAGCATCTGGCGTCATCGCCATGTGGTGCTGGGAGCCGTGGCAATTTTCGTTTACGTCGGAGCAGAAGTCTCCATCGGCAGCTTTCTGATTAACTACTTCAATCAGCCTGACATTGGCGGCCTGACCGCGCTCGCGGCATCTGCGCTCGTCCCCTTCTATTGGGGAGGCGCAATGGTGGGCCGCTTCATCGGCTCAGCAATCCTGCAGAAAATCCAGACCGGAAAATTGCTGGGCCTGTGCGCCATTGTGGCCACTGTACTCGTGCTCACCTCTATGCTTACCTTTGGGCATGTGGCCATCTGGAGCATTCTGCTGGTCGGCCTCTTCAACTCCATCATGTTCCCCAGTATCTTCACGCTCGGCATTGCGGAGATGGGGCCGCTCACTGGCGAGGCCTCCGGCCTGCTGGTCACTGCGATCGTCGGCGGCGCGCTCATTCCTGAATTGCAAGGCATGCTCGCCGACCGCATCGGCATTCACCATGCGTTTGTTCTGCCCGTGCTCTGCTATCTCTTCATCGCGTATTACGGATTCAGAGGATCGAAGGTCGTCCTTCCGGAATAGGCCTTATTCGCAATGTTCTCCGGTTACGGGAGGCCGCTTATAGGTCTCCCGGTCGGCGAACAGCTTTGCCTCGTCCTTTGTCCGGATGTGCTTCGCCGGAACTCCTCCCACAATGCTATGTGCGGCAACATCACGTGTGGCCACGCCCATTGCGCCCAGCATCGAGTCTTCGCCGATATTGACTCCAGCCATCACCGCGGCGTGATAAGTGACGCGCGCATAGGGGCCGACTTCGGTCTTCCGGTTCTCTACAATCATGGGATCTCTCGGATCATGCGCGTGTGAATATACCGCCGCGTAGTCTGAAATCGAAGTCCCCTTCCGGAGAATCAATTCGCCGCGATCGTCGAGCATCACGTATTTGTGGATAACACAATCATCTTCAATCGTGAGATTGTAGCCATAACTGAACTCGACCCCGTGAAAGATCTTCACGTTCTTTCCAATATGCTTAAAGATGTGCTTGCCCAGCATGGCGCGAAAGCGAAAGCCCAGCCAGTGGTTCAGGCCAACGGGCGAACGGTCGAACATTTGCCAGAAATAGATCAACGGCTTGATGCAGGCATATTTCTTTTCATCAATGTCGCCGTAATACTCCGGTTCCAGAGTAATGTTGGCGGAATCCAGCGAAAGCTGGAGCACATTGAAAGGAAGCTCCGTCGTCAACGTAAAGTTCAGCCGTCCCCCTCGGGGCCTGCCAAGAAACAACTGGTGCAGATTGTCATACACCAGTTCGGCGCGAAGCTCAGGTTTGCGGTGCTTCGTGAACTCCTCATCAAGATAGTTGATCCAGCGAAGAAAGACCTCCTCTGCCTCACGCGAAGGCCGAAGATCACGATATTCATACCGAGGCATAGGTTGTCATCCTGAGCAGATCTAAAAATTTTGCCGTCCCGAGCGCAGCACAGTCGAAGGACCTGCTTTTCTCTCCATGGCACTACGATTCAGATGCGCCACATGTCCCAACGTCGCACCTCACTGGATCGCGAACACTGCATACACCGTTGCCGATTCTTCAATCTGGCGTGGGTTGATGGCCAGTGGAGCAACTCTTTCCGCAGCTCCAAATGCCTGCGCTTTCATCGCAACCATTGGCATCGGACGCACAGGACTCTCAGGGGCCTGATTACTGGCATAAATCAGTCCGGCCAGCTTCACATTCAATCCATCGGCCATCTGCTGCGCAACCGCCTGCGCCTTTTTAAGAGCATTGGCCGCGGCCTTTGCCTGAAGACCATTCATGTCCTGATACTGCCAATCAATCTGACCGCTCTGGTTGGCTCCTGCATCCACTGCCGCATGTAGCACCTTCGCAGCATCGTCGGGCTTCGCCTTCACCGTCCATGACTGGTTCAGAACAAATTGTTTTCTGGCGCGCTCCATCTCCGATTCCTTAGGATCGTGATAATTGTTCGGCGCGATGCTCTGGTTCTCGCTCTCAATGGACTTCTCCGGCACACCCGTCTTCTTCAGAGCATCCATGATAGCGTTAGAAACTTTGGAACCATTCGCGTACGTGGTCTGCTCATCCGGCCCAAAGACCTGAAAGCCGATGTGTACCACGGCCAGATCAGCATCCGTGACCGCCTTATCGCTGGCCGTTACCGCGATAGTACGGTTGTCCTTGTCAACCTTGATGGTCTGCGCGTTCGCAACCGCTGCCACTGCGAAAACCAATGCGCCGAAAGCTGCCCATTTCTTCATGCGTGCCGATTCCTCCTGTGCATCACAACAGCACTCGCAAGTATAGTCTTTTCACCACAAAGGGCACAGAGAGCACAGCGGACCCAGGGAAAAACTCTTGGACTCTATGTGCTCTGAAGTGAAAGATGTTTTACCCGATCTTCTTCGCAAACTCCCGCAGCTTCTTCAGGGTTGCCAACACGGCCCCGGAATCAATCGCCTCAGCCGCGCGCTCTACGCCTTGACGAAGACTGGTCGCGATTCTCCCCGCCACCAGAGCAGCTGCGGCATTCAGCAGCACAATGTCGCGCTTCGGCCCCTGCTCGCCTGCAAAGATGCGCTCCAGAATCTCAGCATTGCGCGCTGCACTCTCCGCGGCCGCGAGTGTAGAAATCGGAGCACGCTGCAACCCCGCTTCTTCCGGCGCAATCTCGAAGAGCCGCATACTGCCTGAGACCTGTCTCCTCAGGCCTGTGCACTGGACTTCCGCCACATGGCTCGGCCCGGTAATCGTCAACTCATCCAGTCCATCGCTTCCATGCACAACGAAGGCATGGCGCACGCCCAGCTGCAACATCGTTTCCGCAACCACGCTGACGCGGTTGGCCGCAAACACGCCCATTACCTGTGCCGGAGCGCCTGCCGGGTTCGTCAGCGGCCCCGCCAGGTTGAAGATGGTGCGAAATCCCAGTGCCCGCCGAATCGGCGCTACCCGCTTCATCGCCGGATGCAGCGCCGGAGCATACAGAAACATAAATCCCGCTGTGCGCAACGACTCCACCGCAAGCTCCGGAGACAGCGCCACCGCCACGCCCAGCGCCTCCAGCACGTCTGCCGAACCGCACTTCGAGGTCACGGCGCGATTGCCATGCTTTGCCACTTTCGCGCCGGCAGCCGCCGCAACAAGCGCCGCTCCGGTTGAGATATTGAACGTGCCGCGGTCATCTCCGCCCGTACCGCAGGTGTCTATCAACAGCGCGCGCTCTTCTTCCGTCAACGGGACCTGAACGGAAAGCTCCAGCATCGCCTCGGCAAAGCCAGTGAGTTCCTCTACAGTCTCGCCGCGCTGTGCCATGGCAGTGAGTAACGCAGCGATTTCAGAGTCAGCCACCTCTCCGGTCAGCATCTCACGCAGAACAGCACGGGCCTGCTCGCGTGTCAGGCTGCGTTGCTCTCCGCGCTGCTCCCGGAGTTGTTCCCCGGGTTGCTCCCCGTTCAGTTCTTTCAGCATGGGCATCTCAATTTATCGTACCCAAGGACGTGGCCGGCTGCTATGAATCGCCCGGCAGACCGGCGTAATCTTAAAGAAAAGAGGTGTTCTATGGAAAAGGCAACTTTCGGCGCAGGATGCTTCTGGGGCGTGGAAGCAAGCTTTGCGCAAATCCCCGGAGTAGTAGAAACCGCCGTCGGCTATGAAGGCGGAACGATGGACCAACCGACATACAAAGACGTCTGCACCGACCAGACCGGACACGCCGAAGTTGTAGAACTGACCTTCGATCCCGCCAGGATCAGCTATGAGCAGTTGCTTGAGGCATTCTTCTCCCTGCACGATCCCACCCAACTCAATCGCCAGGGGCCGGACTGGGGCACACAGTACCGCTCCGTCATCTTCTTCCATTCCCCCGGGCAGGAAGCCGCCGCAAAACGCATGATCGAAAGGCTCACCGCAGAAAAGCGCTTCTCAAAACCGATCGTGACCCAGGTCGTCCCGGCAAAGACCTTCTGGCGTGCCGAAGAATACCACCAGAAGTATCTGGAAAAACGCGGGCTGGCAAGCTGCCATATCTGAAACTTATAGCGCCGGAATTTGCCGCATTCACATATGGAAAAACTCGCGCGTTTTCATCTACTTTGCTGGATCCGCGGGTCCATAAGAACTGAACAATACAACCGTGAACAAGCACACATGGCGCCCGAAGTCGTGTATCGCTGGACGCGAAGTCCCTCACTGCACATCTGCCGACCTCTCCCCTTCATACTGCATGATGTGGTAATAGGCCTCCCATCCATCCCATAGCACTGGAGGGGCCAACGGCGTCATCGGGTCTTCCAGATAATTCGCAAATATCTGCGTCAGCTCGCGGGTGCGCGGAATACCCGTAAGCCAGTCTCCGCGATACCAGTTGGCCCACTTGCCGTACTCGGCATCGTCCTCGGCTTTCTGAATGGCATCGAATGCCTTCAGCGCCTCCACTGCCTTGCTGTGCGCCTGTTCGGTGCGGCCATTGTCCGCGTCCTGAATGGCTTTCGAAACAAGGTACAGTATCCGATTGCTCTCGCGGCTGATGGCGATCATCGCCAGCACCTGCTCCCGGTAAAACGGCAACCGAGACGGCCCAACGAGCGCTTCAGCTGCCACGGCCTTGTTCCACACATCGTCCCAGCGCGGCTGCGCCTCTCCGCATTGCTGGATTTCGCGCTCGACAGCCGTCTTCAGCCACTCCTTTCTGGCGACGGGCGCAGAAGGCCGTCCGAGCCCTTCACCAACAATCCGCGGAGGCTCCCATTTCGGGGCCTGGCTCGGCAGCGCATACAGCGGCGAATCAATCATGTAGGTCAGCAGCATCCGCCGGGCTTCCGTGTGGTAAAGCTGGTCACCATACTCATGCACCGGATTGCCGAAATGCGCCGGGGCCTTGAAGTACTCTTTGTAGATTTCAGCAATCGCTGAAGCGGCCTTCTCGCCGAACTCCTCCTTCGCCCATTGCTGATAGAACGTGTCAGCGCTGTCCGGAACACCCTTCCACACCGCATCCATCACCGCGCGCGCCGACATCGTCACCGGACGAATGTCGCTCGTGTTCACCAGATAATACTGCGTGGCCCCGGCTTTGATGTACCGCGCAATTTCAGAAAAGCTGCGCTCCACCGGCACCATCTCCGTAAGCTGATTGGCCCGGCCATTCATCATGGCAATGTGGTCATACGCGCCCTGCCCCGCGGCGACTTCACCGTTGTCCTGCAGGTACCCGTAGCCATCATCTGCCCATACCGTCATCACCTCAGGAGGAATCTTCAAATCGCCCTGCTGCACCAGCCGCGCACCCTCCTGCCACAGGCTGGTCACAAATTTCGCATCCGGATGTACCCTGCGAACGATGCTCATCTGGTCGGCAATGGCTTTGGTGATAAGCTTCCCCAACGCCTGATTGTTACCACGCACGTTCGGGTCCATTGAAGCATAGGTCACATCAGATAGACCGCGCAGACCCACCGTCCACAGCACTTCCTGGTTCGGCCCATACTCGCTCACAGCATTCTTCCACGCCCGCTCCAGAATCTCCGGATGCGTCGAATAGTTGTACGGAACATCCGCAGGCCAGCGCGCCACATTCAGTCCCAGAGGAATCGCGTGATGCTGCGTGATGACAAGCCCGCGTTCCGATGCTAGCTTCACCTGCGCATCATCCGGAAAAATCCACGTCCCCGGCGCGACCATGTTCCCTTTCAGCCGCAGAATGGTTTCGTAAATCTTGTCCCACACCGCCAGAGAAATTCCTGTGTGGTCTCTGAATCCCGGCGCCCAGCCCGTCAGCAGGTCTTCATCATTGATAAAGAACCCGCGATACCGGAAGACAGGCGCAGAAAAGACCTTGTGCAGATTGGCGGGAATCATAATCGAATCGCGATGCGCAGGCTGCTGGTCAGTCCAGTAATACAGCGGATCCACGCCGAGAAATTCTTGCGAAAACTCGTAGATGGCATAGATAGTGCCGCGCATGTCTGCTCCGGTCAGCAGTACAACTTCGTGAAAGTTGCCGCCGCGCTTCACCCTGTCTGCCGAAATGGAAAATGACTCTGGGGCAGTCAGTCCGCTAGGTCTGGATACCCCTCCAATCACAATCGCGCTTGCTCCCGCGTCCTGCTCGCGCTGGACAATCGCAGGCTTTTTGCCGAGCACTTTCTCAAAATCACCCGCAAGGTCCTCAGCCGCCTTCTGTACTGGCCCCGGTTCATCAGCACCTACAACCAGAGTCACGCCCGGCCGGATCACCAGCGGCTTCTGCGCTCTGGCGCAAAGGAAACAGGAACTCGCCACTAAAATCAGAGCAATATAGTTCGGGACACGTACAAATTTGTCAATCAATTGTCTTCACCCTCCTGCTCATCGCTGAAAATATCTGGAACTGATCGCGGAATGATTTTAGCTCAGGCCCGGTTCTCCAAAACAGCCGCTGCTTCTTCCCCTACGGGACGCGGCCTGATCACCTTTGCGGGATTTCCGGCGCAGATCACCATCGGAGGAACATCTTTGGTGACAACGCTGCAGGCTCCCACAACAGCGCCGCGGCCCACCGTCACGCCCGGAGCAACAAAAACATTCGTCGCCAGCCATACTTCGGGTTCAATCACTACCGCGCGCGAATAAATATCAAAGGTAGGCTTCAGATAATCGTGTGCGGCCGCGCAAACATAGGAATACTGCGAAACACACGCATTGTCGCCAATATAGATTTCGCCCAGTGTGTACAGCGTGGCATGGTCGCCGACCCATACGTAGTCACCAATGGTCAGCTTCCAGGGATACGTAATCTCCGCCGTAGGCCGGATGATCACGCCCTTGCCGATCCTCGCCCCGAAGAGACGAAGCAGAAAGTTTCGCCAGCCATACATGAACTGTGGCGAGCAGCGAAAGAGCGTGCTCTGCACGATCCACCAGAGCTGCACAAACCACGCTGGCCGTCCGCGAAAATTCGGCGGCAGGGTAAATCTTCCCAGGTCTTGTACGCGAGGCTGCATCGTGCATTCAGTTTAGTGCAAGTTGTCAACCGTCGCATTCAACGCAGTGTAAACTCATCATTGATGGACTTGAGAGGTTGCGGCACTGCGCTGGTCACTCCGTTTCGCGCTGACGGTTCCATAGATGAACCGGCACTGCGCTCACTGGCGCAATGGCAGATCGAAAGCGGAATAGACTGGCTGGTCGCCTGTGGGACGACCGCGGAAACTCCCACACTCGATGAGGAGGAGTGGCTGCGCGTCACCCGCATTGTGGCCGATGTCGCCTCTGGCAGGGTACCCGTCTGGGCAGGATGCACGCACAACTCCACACGCGAAACTGTACGCAAGGCCCAGGCGGCCGCCCAGGTCCCCGGCGTATCTGCAATTCTGGTTGCAAATCCGTACTACAACAAGCCAGGACAGGAAGGCCAATACCAGCACTTCAAGGCCGTTGCCCGTGCTGTGCATCTGCCCGTAGTGCTTTACAACATTCCCGGACGAACAGGCACGAACCTTGAACCGGCAACCGTGCTGCGCCTGCTCCAGGACGCTCCCAATATTGCCGGCGTAAAGGAATCGAGCGGCAATCTGCCTCAGATCACTGAGCTGATTACGCAGGCACCGCAAGGGTTCCATGTCTATGCAGGTGATGACAACATGACATTGGGCATCATCGCAACAGGTGGCGCGGGACTCGTTTCCGTCGCGTCGCACGAAATTCCGGCAGAGATGGCGCAGATGGTCCATGCTGCTCTTGCCGGCGATTGGGAGACTGCGCGGCAGATCAACCGCAGGTATTACCGCCTCATGCAGGCCAATTTCTGGGAAACGAATCCTGCTCCGGTAAAGGCCATGCTGGCCATGATGGGCCGCATTGAAGAACACTGCCGTTTGCCCATGGTCCCTGTATCGTCTGCAACGCGTGCAAGGCTCGAAAAAGTGGCAGGCGAAGTGGGACTGCTCGTGAAAACACCGCAATAAATGCGCCGTCTTTCCAATACGTTTTCCATGCCGCTGTTTCTGCTTCTTTATGCAATGACTGCGCATGGCGCCCACGGGCCTTCATCATGTGCTGCAAAAATCCATTCGTTCAAAGACTCCGCGCCTCTTGCAACACTTACAAAACAGCAGCAGAAAAAAGTGCTTCAGGCATTAAGCGACGACATCGCGGAGATCGCAGAAGTAGACATCGCCAGCACGGAAAAAAGCAAGGCCGCATACAGGCAGTATGTTGCCCAAAGACTTCAGTTCCAGCCAGTCAGGCCGGCCTCTTCAAAAGAACAGCTCTTGCTCATCAGCTATCACTCCAATACTGTCTGCGGCCAGCATGAAAATTGTCCGGTCTGGATCGTTAGCCTGGATGCGTCAAAAGCGCGTTCGCTGGTGCCGTGGCAAAAGGAGCTTGGTACCAGCGCCGGAGGCGGATGGGGTTTTGTCAGCCGTCCGGACGGCGCCGCCCCTTATTCTGAGTTGATTCTGCTTACTCACCTCTCTTCCGCCCAGACCGGACTGGCCTGCTACCGTGAAACGAAAAAGCAATACCTGCGCGTTCCCTGCTCTCCTGAGTGCTCGCGCTGGCTCCAGTACGCCGACGAGTGGTAGTCCGCAGAATTGATAGACTCGGTTTGTGATGCAAACCACTCATCTCCAGAAAAAGATTGAAGAGTACTTTGCTGCTGGCCAGTCTGCTGTCGGCGACCCCGCGGCAATGGCTGCATTTGAAGAACTGCGTGATGCGCTTGAAGCAGGCACAATCCGCTCTGCCGAACCTGATGCTTCCGCGCCGGCCGGATGGCGTGTAAATGCGTGGGTAAAGCAGGGCATTCTGCTTGGCTTCCGGCTCGGACAGATGACCGCTTCCGGCAGCGATCTTTCATTTGTGGACAAGCATACGTATCCGCCGCGTAAATTCACGCCGGAACAGGGTGTTCGCATCGTTCCCGGCGGATCGTCTGTGCGCTCAGGCGCCTACCTTGCGAAGTCCGTGGTCTGCATGCCTCCTATGTATGTCAACGTAGGCGCATATGTAGATGAAGGCACAATGGTGGACTCTCACGCGCTTGTAGGAAGCTGTGCGCAGATTGGGAAACGCGTCCATCTGAGCGCTGCGGCCCAGATTGGCGGCGTGCTCGAGCCGGTAAACGCCGGCCCTGTCATCCTTGAGGATGACGTGCTCGTAGGCGGCAACTGTGGTGTCTACGAAGGCACCATCGTGCGCAAACGCGCCGTGCTCGCTGCCGGAACGGTCCTGACCCGCGGCACCCCTGTCTACGACGTTGTAAACGGCACCGTCCTGCGAGCGTCCGGCGATCTTCCCCTTATCATCCCTGAAGAAGCAGTCGTCGTCCCCGGCGCACGCGCTATCTCCAGAGCGAAAGGACAGGAGTGGGGCCTGAGCGTTTATACGCCGGTGATTGTGAAATACCGCGATGAAAAAACAGAGCTGAGCCTCGCCCTGGAAGACCTGCTGCGGTAACGATTTGAAGTGGAAGGAGCCTGGAATGCAAAGAACAACCGGTGACAACCTGCTTGAGGTCATACTGGACTCCTGGGACCGGAACAACACCATCCTCATCAATCTGCTCCACGCCCTGCCGGAAGGTGGTCTGGATGCCAGGGCCATCGAGGACAGCCCCTCGGTCGTAGAGATGCTCACGCACATCCATTATGTGCGCCTGGTATTCGTCTCAGAGGACGCGCCGGAATTTGCATCCGCCTTGCCTCAACAAGAGTGGCGGCATGAACGCGATCGCAGCCGGATTGCACAGATGCTGAACGAAAGCGCCAAAGTAGTGCGCGATGCGGTGAAGGGCCGTCTGGAAGCTGGCCGGGAAATGGAACTCCATTACGACCACCCTCTTCTCATGCTTCAGCACATGATCTGGCACGAAGGCTATCACCACGGGCAGATCAAGCTGGCCCTGAAGCATATGGGCAGGCCACTGGAGGATGAAGCCGCCGGACCTGTTACATGGGACATATGGATGGACAAGAAGTGATCCGGACCGGCCACTGCCCTCCCGCATCTGGATAAACCGCCATCGCTGGAAAGAAATCTCCTCCCTTTTCTTGACGATGCTTCTTTCGCGCACCAATAATAAATAGTGACTTCTCCGAAAGATTCACTGGAACGCAAGCAACACTGTTCGCGCAACGGACAGTACCTCAACTCCTGCGGCCTGTCCTTCAGCCCGCGGGAAATGAAACCAAAGGCTGGGAAGATCGAATGAGCACTACAGCGGTCAGTCCGCGCGCGCTCCGCGTCGTGGGCTTCTGGGACTCGACAAACGGCAAGAAAGTTGTGATGGCCATAACCGGCGCCATCATGTTCCTGTTTGTGATTGGCCACCTTGCCGGAAACCTCCAGATTTATGAGGGACGCGATAAGTTCAACGGGTACGCGCATTTTCTGCGCACCATTGGCGAAGTGCTGTGGACCGTGCGCGTCATCCTGATTGCCTCGGTCATTCTGCACATCACAGCCACCATACAGCTTGCGCATCGCAAAAAAGCTGCGCGTCCTGTCGGATACTCCAGAAAAAAGGCCATTGCCTCTTCTTACGCTTCGCGCACGATGTACTGGAGCGGCCCAATCATTCTGGCCTTTGTCATCTTCCATCTGCTGCAATTTACTGCCGGATATATCCATCCGGAATCGCGGTTCATCGAAGGCGACGTCTATCACAACGTAATTGCCGGCTTCAGCGTGTGGTGGGTCTCCGCCTGGTATATCTTCTCGATGGTCTTGCTCGGCCTGCACCTGCGTCACGGCATCTGGAGCATGTTCCAGTCCGTGGGATTCAACCATCCGCGGCACACGCCGATTCTGAAGTCAGCGGCGCTGGTCATCGCCACTCTGATTGTTCTCGGATATATTTCAATTCCGATTAGCGTTTTGCTGGGGTTCGTAAAGGAATGACACTCGACGGAAAAGTACCTTCTGGCCCAATTGAACAGGCATGGGACAAGACGCGCTTCGAGATGAAGCTGGTCAACCCGGCAAATAAGCGCAAGCACACGGTGATCGTTGTTGGTTCCGGTCTTGCCGGTGCCTCAGCCGCGGCCACGCTGGGCGAATTAGGCTATAACGTCCGCTGCTTCTGCTTTCAGGACTCGCCACGCCGCGCGCACTCGATTGCCGCGCAGGGGGGCATCAACGCTGCCAAAAACTATCAGAATGATGGCGACAGCGTGTACCGCCTCTTCTATGACACGGTGAAGGGCGGAGACTTCCGCGCGCGCGAAGCCAACGTCTATCGGCTGGCACAGATTAGCGTGAACATTATTGACCAGTGCGTGGCGCAGGGTGTTCCGTTTGCGCGTGAATACGGCGGCACTTTAACCAACCGCTCCTTTGGCGGGGCGCAGGTTTCGCGCACCTTCTACGCCCGCGGTCAGACAGGCCAGCAGCTCCTTCTCGGCGCCTATCAGGCGCTGGAACGGCAGGTAAATGCCGGAACAGTGAAGATGTTTCCGCGTACGGAGATGCTCGACCTCATCGTGATTGACGGCAAGGCGCGCGGCATTGTTGCGCGTAACCTCGTCACAGGCGCGATTGACATTCACATGGCCGATGCGGTCATCCTCGCTTCTGGAGGATACGGCAACGTCTACTACCTTTCCACCAACGCGAAAGGTTCAAATGTAACGGCAAGCTGGCGCGCACACAAACGCGGAGCGCTGTTCGCCAACCCCTGCTATACGCAGATCCATCCCACCTGCATTCCTGTCTCCGGCGATTACCAGTCGAAGCTCACGCTGATGTCGGAGTCGCTGCGCAATGACGGGCGCATCTGGGTGCCGAAGCAAAAGGGCGACAAGCGCCCGCCAAACCAGATTCCCGAGGACGAGCGCGACTATTACCTGGAGCGCAAGTATCCAAGCTTCGGCAATCTTGTTCCCCGCGACGTGGCTTCGCGCAACGCAAAGTATGTCTGCGATGAAGGCCGCGGCGTTGGCGAAACCGGACTCGGCGTTTACCTCGACTTCTCAGACGCCATCAAGCGGCTCGGCGAGCAGAAGATTCGCGAGCGTTACGGCAATCTCTTTGATATGTACCAGCGCATCACCGATGAAGACCCATACAAGGTCCCAATGCGCATCTACCCCGCCATCCACTACACGATGGGCGGCCTGTGGGTGGACTACTACCTGCAAAGCACCATCCCCGGCCTCTTTGTGTTGGGCGAAGCCAACTTCTCAGACCACGGGGCCAACCGCCTGGGCGCAAGCGCGTTGATGCAGGGCCTTTCCGACGGTTATTTCATCATTCCCTACACGCTGGGCAATTATCTGGCCTCCACAAAGCTCGAAAAAGTAAGCGAATCTCACCCTGAAGCGCGCAACGCTGAAGCGTGCGTGAAGATGACCATCGAGAAGCTGCTCTCCATCAAAGGCAAGCGCACGGTGGACTCCTTCCACCGCGAGCTGGGCAAGATCATGTGGGACTACTGCGGCATGTCCCGCACCGCCGAAGGCCTCGAACACGCTATCCAGAAAATCCGCGAATTGCGCGAAGAATACTGGCAGAACGTCAACGTTCCCGGCAGCGGTGACGACCTGAACCAGAGCCTCGAAAAAGCAGGCCGGGTGGCCGACTTCTTCGAACTGGGCGAGCTGATGTGCATTGACGCGCGTGACCGCAACGAGTCCTGTGGCGGCCACTTCCGCGAAGAGTACCAGACTCCGGACGGCGAAGCACAGCGCGATGACGAACACTATTCCTACGTTGCGGCATGGGAGTATCGCGGCCCCGGCAACCAGCCCGAGCTGCACAAGGAACCACTCGAGTTCCACTACGTCCACCCCAGCCAGAGGAGCTACAAGTAAATGAAATTAACGCTGAAAATCTGGCGTCAGAAGAACCCCAATCAGGCGGGAAAATTCGTCAGCTACACGGTAGACAATGTCAACCCTGACATGTCCATGCTCGAGTGCCTGGACGTGCTGAATGAGACCCTCATCGAGCGCGGCGAAGAGCCGGTGGCCTTCGAACATGACTGCCGTGAAGGCATCTGTGGTTCCTGCGGATTCATGATTAACGGCATTCCTCACGGCCCACTCCCCGCCACGACGGTCTGTCAGTTGACCATGCGCCACTTCAAAGATGGTCAGGAACTCACTATCGAGCCTTGGCGCGCTGCTTCCTTCCCTTTAATTAAGGACCTGGTGGTAGACCGCCGTGCCTTCGACCGCATCATCGCCTCAGGCGGATACATCTCCATCAATACAGGCAATGCTCCGGACGCGAACTGCATTCCGGTCGGCAAGGACATAGCCGATAAAGCCATGGATGCTGCGGCCTGCATCGGATGCGGCGC
>DASRBV010000267.1:0-2051 GCA_035653455.1 Pseudacidobacterium sp.
CGAATCCGCGCCAATAGCGCTACGTTCTTTTCGACTGAGAGGCGCCCCACAAACCCAAGCACAAAATCTGTATCGTCAGGCGTGCGGTCGCGGCGCTCAGGTGAAAACAACTCCGTATCAATTCCGCGGGGCATCAGCTTACACGGACGTCCGGTCGCATCCTCGAGCAACTGGCACAACTGCGGATTCGGCGCAAAAAGCAGGCGCGCAATCGAATAAAACCGCGCGCTTAAATAGAAACTGGTATTTTCAATCGCTGCCGCGACCCGCGGGCTTGTCCCATTGGGGAGCATTTTCAGAAACCACTCCGCGCGCCGCGCCGCATATTCATGCACATTGGTGTGCCATGCGGCCACCAGCGGCAGGCGGTAATGGTGCGCCAGCAGTACGCCCATAAATCCGAAATCGCTTGGCCCTGTGATGTGGACCACGTCCGGCCTGAATTGCCGCAACACCCGCGCTACAAATGGCAGATGGCGAAAGAACCCCACATCAAAGCGAAGGTCTTTTTCCAGACCAAACGAGAGCGGGCCCCGCGGAAGTTCCAAAGTCGTAAGTTGCCCTTCGGTGAGCAGAGGTGGTGTGCGCTCCCCTGCGCGGACACACAGAAACGGCAGGTTCCGTCGGCGAACAAATGCCTCAAAATGACGGCTGGTGTGGGCCACGCCGTTGATCTCGTAAAACGAGTCAGGAAAGTACGCCACGCGCATACATAGGGAGTGTATACGCTATGCAAGCTCGTAGATTTCAAAATCTAGATGACCGGCAAGTGGCAAGGTCTTCAACATTTCGTGTGCTTCTTCTTTGGATGCGGCCCTGACTCGCAAAAAGCCGCGCCACTCTTCCGCATCCGAAGGCGAGAAGGCGTCTTCAAGAACGAAGCCTTCCCGGCGCAACTCCGCCAGACGTGCTTTCTCCTGCGGTACCTTTGCCAGAAAAGACTCGTCCGGCATCTGTTTCCTGTTCACCACCACTTGAAACCTCTTCTTTGTGTCCGGCCCGAACTGAGGAAAATCGGACAATGGCGGCGGTTGATGGGGAATCTCAGCAAATATGTCCTTCAGCCGCTTTTTCAACCGTTCCAGATAGGCAGAACGTTCGGCGTCCGTAATACGCGCAGGACTCCAGGCAATGAATGGGTCGAGTGGGAGAAATCCGTTAAACCAGAAGATGCCGTGGTGGATGGGAGCAAGTATGGAGCTGAGCGGAGTATGAACGCCCTTTCCTGAGTATCCGGCAGGCCCGCCTCCTGTCGTCATCAGAACCATCGCCCGGGCCCGGCGCTTCGAACCCAGCCCGTTTTCGTAAAATTTTTCGCCTCCGTACACACGGCCCATGGGAAACACCCGGTCTACCCAGCCCTTCATCACACCGGGCATGCCGAACCACCACAGCGGAAAGGAGAATATCAAAAGATCAGCCGCTTCCAGCTTGCGTATTTCAGACTCGATCTCAGGAGCAAAGCCATTGTGCTCCGTTGCGTGGAGCTCCTCCTGTTGCTGCTTGAAAAACTCAGGGTCTTTGACAGTCGTGAAATTCTTTCTTCCCGAAACCGGATCAAAGTCCATGGCATACAAATCAGACATGGTGACGGAGTGTCCCATTTCCGCCAATGTCTCCGCCGCAGTACGCGCCATGGATGAAGAAAAACTCTGCGGTTCTGGATGAGCATGGACAAGAAAAACGTTCATGAAAGAATTATCTCCATTCTGTGCAATGGATTGGATGTGCGTAAAACTTTCTCGATTCAAATTGAATGCTGGCTTTTTCTGATTGTTTCCTCATGTCCTACAATCCAGAATGTGGGCGGCGAAGCAATCTTTGCACCTGTGCAGATACGGAAATTTCGTTGCCAGCTTCTTGCCTGGTATGACACGCATGCCCGCGACCTGCCTTGGCGACGCACACGTGATCCTTATGCCATCTGGGTCTCTGAAATCATGCTGCAACAGACGAGGGTAAACGCTGTTCTCGATCACTATGCGCGATTTATGGACCGCTTCCCCACTGTGCAGGAGCTTGCCAATGCGACTGAACCGGAGGTCCTCGCC
>DASRBV010000268.1:0-4614 GCA_035653455.1 Pseudacidobacterium sp.
GCGCGTAAGGCCGCCGAAAGCATTGATCCGGAAAAAATACGCGCCCACGTGCGTTTTCTTGCAAGCGATCTGCTCGAAGGGCGCGGCCCCGGACAGCGCGGCGGACAACTTGCCGCCGAGTACATTGCCACGCAATTCGCGCTCGATGGATTGAAGCCCGCAGGCGACAACGGAACATATTTCCAGAAAGTCCCGCTCTATGCTGTCCACACGGTGGAAGACCAGACCACAGCGGAGTTTGTTCCTGCAAGCGGCCAGCCCCTTTCGCTCGCGTACAGCAAAGACTGGGTCGCGAAGGACCAGACTGGGCAAGAGTCCGCCGATATTGACGCGCCCATTGTTTTTGTTGGCTATGGCATTGATGCTCCCGAATATCACTGGAACGACTACACCGGCTTAGATGTGAAAGGCAAGGTTCTTCTGGTCATCGTGAATGAGCCGCCATCCAACGATGAGAAATTCTTCAAAGGCAAGGCGCTCACCTATTACGGCCGCTGGACCTATAAATACGAAGAAGCGTCGCGCCTTGGCGCAGCCGGAGTCCTGATTATTCATCGCACCGATCTGGCCAGCTATCCCTGGCAGGTGGTGCGCGACTCGCAGGCCATCGAAAAGTCTTACCTGCAGGGAGATCCTGCCGCCACGCTCAAGGCCGCGGCCTGGATCCAGCATGACGTGGCACAGAAGCTCTTTACCGCTGCCGGACTGGGCAACGTAGACGATGAGATTGCAAGGGCCGGACAGCGCGGCTTCCATGCAGTTGAATTGCCCATACGCTTCAAGGCACACATCGCCAGCAAAGTTCGCCGCTATGAGTCAGACAATGTGATTGCAGAGGTTCCCGGCGCGCAGCCCGGACAGGCCGTCATCTATACCGCGCATTATGACCATCTCGGCATTGACCCGAACGCGAAGGGTGACAACATCTACAACGGCGCGGCGGACAACGCGACAGGCTGCGGCATCCTTCTCGAACTGGCCCGCGCTTATTCTGAGACAAGGCCGCCGCATCCGGTCTATTTTGCTTCTGTCACGGCAGAAGAACAGGGCCTTCTCGGTTCGCAGTGGCTGGGAATGCACCCGCCTGTCCCTCCATCACAGATCGCTCTCGACCTGAACTACGACATGCTGAATCCGATCGGTATTCCTGATTCGACTGACGTCAGCGGAGCAGAGCGCACCACTTTCTATCCTGAAGTGGAGAAGACCGCAAAAGACTTCCATCTTACCATTGAGCCAGACCAGTTCCCCGGCGCCGGGCACTACTATCGCTCGGACCACTTCAGCCTTGCGCGCGTGGGCATTCCGGCATTTTCCATCGGGCAGGGAACGACATTTGAAGGCCATGATCCTGAATGGGGCAAGCAACAGATGGAGGATTTTGTAGCGCACCGCTATCATCAGCCATCGGATGAATACCGGCCAGATATGGACTTCCGCGGTGACGCCAAAATGGCGCAGTTTGGATTCATTCTCGGGTGGGAAGCGATGTCGCTGCCGAAAGAAATCGGCTGGCAGCCTGGAGATGAATTCGAGGCAGCGCGAAAGAAAGGTCAGTAGCTGAAGCCCACATCTCTGCGAGATGTGGGACACCCGGCAAGAAAGAGCAACAGACTGGGTTCTAAAAACCGCACAATCATGAAATGGCGTATTCACATTCTGGCACTGTTGTTCTCCTCGGCAAGCATCCACGCCCAGACTGCGAATGCGCCCAAACTGCACCACCGCGGAGACCCGAGCACCACCGACCATCCCATCGTCGTGAAACCAGACAAAGGCAACTCTCTGATTCCGGACGACGCCTCCGGCGAATATATGCTGGGCAAGCCCGGAGAGTTCATCGAAATCACACTGCAATTTGGCGACCTCAGCGGATACATCTCCCGCCAGGGAGACAGCGAAAGCGACCTGGGCACTCCATTAACGTTCTTCTTTGACCGGACTTCGCTACAAGGCCAGCAACTGAGTTTCACCACGCGCCAGGTGCATGGCGTCTGGTATTCATTTACGGGAACGATTCAGCGCGGTATAGGCAAAACACGTCAGGAAGACGGCTACTACATGCTTACCGGAAACTTAATTGAGCATAATGCCGCGCATAATACTGAAGTCCGCCGCACGGTCGCGCTCAAATCAGGAAAACAGTTCGGATAAAACATTTTACAGATAGTCTGGACCATGCCACGAAACCTACAGTGGCTACACAAGAAACCTCTTCTGACTCGTGTACACTAAAGAAGACCCCCGTGTCGGGACGTGGCTCAGCCTGGTAGAGCACTCGCTTGGGGTGCGAGGGGTCGGCAGTTCAAATCTGCCCGTCCCGACCATCTCCTCTCTCCATTCCCAGACTTTCCAGAACGAAGTTAAAACCGCGACTGCTGCTTTACGTTTCTTACAGCACCGATACGCCAAATCAAAATGAGAAAATTAAAGTTCATGAAAAAAATCACTCTTGAAATTTGTCTCGAATCCATTGATTCCGTAATTGCCTCCGAACGCGGCGGTGCACAGCGAGTAGAGCTGTGCGCCAATCTGCTGGAAGGCGGAACAACTCCCAGCGCCGGAACGCTTCGCGCCGCGCGCGAGCGCTCCAGCATTGCTATCAATGTCATGGTCCGCCCGCGCGGTGGCGACTTTCTCTACACAGAAACCGAATTTGCTTCCATGCAGCATGATGTTCGCATGGCAAAGGACCTGGGCGCAGACGGCATCGTTCTGGGCCTGCTGCGCGCAGATGGCACTGTAGACGTAGACCGCACGCGCCAGCTTGTGGAACTGGCAGCGCCGCTGCCAGTGACCTTTCACCGGGCGATAGATGTCTCGCGCGATCTGCTGGAAGCGTTGGAAGCCGTCGTCTCCACCGGAGCAGCGCGCGTACTTACTTCAGGCGGCCAGCCCTCCGTCGCAGATGGAGCGCCAATGGTGGCAAAGATGGTTGAGGCCGCTGGAGACCGCATTATCGTGATGCCCGGATGCGGCATCACACCGGACAACGTGCTTTCTATTCTGGAAACGACTGGGGCCAGCGAAGTCCACATCGCGCTCGACGAGCAAGTCCAAAGCCCGATGGAGTTCCGCAAAACCGAAATTCCAATGGGAGGCATGGAAGGACGCGAATATTTGCGATACGTTACCCCTGAGAGCGCAGTACGGAAAGTAGCACAGATTTTAAGGCGCAACTGAACTCGTGTGTGATGGGCAACTTCCTGTATCACTCTGACTGCTGAAAAAAGGCGTTTTGTATTTTGACGACTTTACACACAAGATAGGGGAAACCTTGTCAATCTGCCGGAATTACCACACCCCTGCATTCGCCAAAGCCAATGCGTGGATGCCCCTCCCGCTCGCAATATCCGCGCAGGACGACCTCATCGCCGTCTTCGAGAAATTTACGCCTCTCACCCGTAGGCAACGTGATGGGTTCTGTACCACTGCGGGTCATCTCCAGAAGGCAGCCGACAGAATCCCGCGTTGCGCCGGAGATGGTCCCGGTCCCCAGGAGGTCGCCAGGACGAAGATTGCACCCATTGCTGGTGTGATGTGTAAGCATCTGGGCGAGCGTCCAGTAGAGGTCGCGCAGATTACCTTTGCTGATTCTGACCGAAGTGGTCTTTTCATCGCGCATGAGCTTTGAGGAAAGCCAGACCTCAACTGTAATGTCAATGCCGCCACGGGTCTGGTCGTCTGATGAATTGAGGTACGGCAGCGGATCGGGGTCTTGCTCCTCGCGCCGAAAGGCCGGGACGCGGAACGGCTCAAGTGCGTCCATAGTGATGACCCACGGCGAAATGGTAGTCGCAAAACTCTTGGCCAGGAATGGGCCAAGCGGCTGGTATTCCCACGCCTGAATGTCACGCGCCGACCAGTCATTCAATAGGCAAAGACCGAAGATGTGCTCTTCCGCTTTGCCAATAGGGATGGTTTGCCCCAGCGCGTTGCCACTGCTTACGAAGAAGCCGACCTCCAGCTCATAGTCAAGCAGGCGGGATGGCCCGAAGCCGGGAACGGACATGTCGGCAGACTTGATTTGGCCCTTGGGCCGCTTTACATCCTTGCCGCTGATCACAATAGACGAGGCGCGTCCATGATAGCCGATGGGCACATACTTGTAGTTGGGCAGCAGCGGGTTGTCCGGACGGAAGAGCCTGCCCACATTGGTGGCGTGATAGATAGAGGCGTAGAAATCGGTGTAGTCGCCAATCGCAGCAGGCAGGTGCATCGTCACTCGATCAATGGAAAGCAGCAGCGGCTCGATTCTGTTGCGCAGCCCGGCAGGTGCATCTTTTGCCAGCAGTTCCATCACGCGCTGCCGGACAGCGGAAACAGTGTTCCTCCCCAGTGCCATAAGGGAATTCAACACTGGTTCAGAACACGCCTTTTGCACGCGGACGTTGAGGCTGTTGAACAGTCCCTGCTCCACACAGGCACGCAGATTGAGCACAGAATCGCCTATGGCGACGCCGATGCACGGGTCCTTCCCCGGCGTTGAAAAAATACCGAAAGGAAGGTTCTGCAATGGAAAATCAGTGCGGCCGTCGTTGGCCGAAACAACCCAGCTTTCCCGCATTAAAGCCATCCCAGGGCTAGAAGGTCATTGACAGGCTCAGTGAACGA
>DASRBV010000269.1:0-7187 GCA_035653455.1 Pseudacidobacterium sp.
CAGCGAAGCAATCAACGGCGGGAACAGCACTGACCAGAAGATGCTGATGGCCCCGGCCCACACGCCAGGCACCAGTTGCAGCAGGAGCATCACCAGAACGCCTCCCCATGACTGATGGATGGCACGGGCCAGGGCCACTCCGCTGATGAGAAAACCGCTGGCATAAAGGACGAGCGGAATCCACGCAGCCACAAGCAGCGCAAAGAGATACATTGGCCTGCTTACAGCGCGCGAAAGTACGGTCACAATGCGACGTGAGCGCTGTTCATTGCCCAGCAGAGTGCTACCGGTGACCGCAACCAGTGCCAGTCCGGCAAAGCACTCCTGATGTAGCATCCACAGCACGTCGTCGGGGTCGGGTTTGCCCCCGGCCAGAAGAAGGACGGCCATCCCATAAGGCCACAGCATCAGCAACAAAAACAGCCAGCGGTTTTGCCATAGGAGCCGTTTTGCAATCAGCCAGACTTTGCTCATGCGCGGCCGCTCCCACCCTCGCTCCAGCAGACGAACAGCTCTTCCAGCGTACGGCGCAGCGGCGCAACGCTGACCAGCTCCGCGCCTGCCATCCAGGCCTGTTCAATCAGCACGCGCTGCATGTGCGTGGGCACAACATAGCGGAGCATCCCATCCTGCGATGCGCTTTGATACGCCTGAAAGCCGGCCAGCGCCGGCCCGCGCAAAACAATTTCCGAACGCCCGCTTTCTCTCAGAAACTTCTCCAGAGGCCCTTCGCGCAGCAGCTTCCCTTTGTGCAGAAAGGCAATGCGGTCGCAGACCTGCTCGACTTCAGATAATTGATGGGAGCTGAAAAAAATGCTCTTTCCCTCATCGCGGGCCGCGCGCAGCAACTCGCGCACTTCCATTACCCCTGGAGGGTCGAGCGCCGAGGTCGGCTCGTCCAGGACCAGCACCTCCGGATCATTCACCAGCGCCTGCGCCAGTCCGAGGCGCTGCTGCATTCCGCGAGAAAAGCGGCGCGCATCTTTGCCCGCGGAAAGAAGGTCCAAGCGGCCCAGCAACTCCCGTGCTCTCTCGCGCAGACGTGGGTTCCGCATCCCATTCAGCCTGCCCGCAAACTCAACCGCGCTGCGGGCCCCTTCGGCAAAGAACGACGGGACATCGGGCAGATAGCCGACGCGCTCGCGTGCCGCTGTATCTCCAAACGGCCTGCCTGACAGCATCCCTCCACCCGATGTAGGTTTCAAAAATCCCATCGCCAGGTGAATGGCCGTTGTCTTCCCTGCTCCGTTTGGCCCGAGAAAGCCGAGAATCTCCCCCGGCTGCAATGCAAGCGTGAGATGGTCCAGCGCCAGATACGAATTGAACTTCTTTGTCGTTCCCAAAAACTCAAGCGCGGCAGTCACGGAGGAAATTGTCTCATGGCAAAAACACCGCACAAAACCGCGCAAACAGAGTTCCATCTAACCAGGAAGTCCGGCCCCGCCGACGGATTCCAGAAAGTCGCGATAATCTGTTAAAAGCGCTTATGGCTACAGCAACCACGAAAGCACCGGGACAGGCTGACACGGCCATTCCAGCCACGATGAAGGCTGCTGTGTATCGCGGCGTCAATGACGTTCGTATAGAAACAGTTCCCGTCCCGGAAATTGGCCCAGGCGAGGTGCTGGTTCGCGTCAACTCCTGCGGAATCTGCGGAACTGACCTCAAGAAGATCCATACCGGCTCGCACTCTGCCCCGCGTATCTTCGGACATGAGACGGCGGGAACCATCGTCAAGACGGGCGAGGGCGTGGAAGGCTTCGCTATGGGCGACCGCGTGATGGTCTTCCACCACATCCCATGCCGCGAATGTTATTACTGCCGCAAAAAGACCTTTGCCCAGTGCCCGGTTTATAAAAAAGTCGGCTGCACCGCAGGTTTCGAGCCTTCCGGCGGAGGCTTCGCCGAATATGTCCGCGTAATGGACTGGATTGTGCGCTCCGGCGGGCTTGTGAAAATCCCTGATGGCGTGTCCTTCGAGCAGGCTGCTTTCGTAGAGCCGGTAAACACCTGCCTCAAAGCCATCGTGAACCTGAATCTCGCTCCGGACGAAACCGTCCTCGTCATCGGCCAGGGGCCTATCGGCATCATGCTGGCCGCGCTGGCCGCCCGCACCGGAGCGAAAGTGCTCACCTCGGATTTGTTTGCCGAACGACACGCCATTGCCGCCGCTTATGGTCTGAAGCACCCAATAGATGCAGCAAATGAAAATGTCATTGAAGTGGCGAAGCGCGAGTCGGATGGCCGGGGTGCCGATGCCGTGATTCTGGCTGTTGGCGGCAATGCTCTTATCCGCACGGCAATGGATGCGGCCCGGCCGGGAGGCCGCGTGCTTCTCTTCGCGCAGACGCAGCATGGCGAAGCAGTCATTGATCCAGCAGCGGTCTGCATGGATGAGAAGACCCTGCTTGGCTCCTACAGCGCCTCAGTGGACATTCAGGAGGAAGGAATACGGCTTGTCTTTGATGGCTACAGCAACGGATTTGATTTGACCCGGCTGATTTCACACCGCTTCCCACTGGAAGAGGCTGTAGAGGCGATTAAGATTGCCTCAAACCCGAATGCCGGTTCTATGAAAATCTTTATTCAGCCAGGTTTGAGAAAATAGAAGATATGGCGAACACGATGACAGCCGCCGTGCTTTACGGCAAGGAAGACCTGCGCATCGAGCGGCTGCCTGTACCTTCTGCCGGACCGGGAGAAATTGTCGTCCGCATAGCGGCAGCTCTCACCTGCGGAACAGACCTGAAGGTGTATCGTCGCGGATACCACGCAAAAATGCTCAAGCCTCCCATCCCTTTTGGCCATGAGCTTGCCGGCACGGTGGAAGAAGCAGGCGAAGGCGTGACAAAGTTCCGTAAGGGTGACCGGGTAGTTGCGCTCAACTCGGCCCCATGTGACCAGTGCTACTACTGCAGGCACGGCCAGCAGAATTTATGCGATGATTTGCTCTTCAACAACGGAGCGTATGCCGAATACATTCGCATCCCGGCCCGCATCGTCGAAAAGAACACGCTGCATATTCCTGAAGGAGTACCCTTTGAGCACGCAGCATTGACAGAACCGCTGGCATGTGTGGTCCGCGGACTCGAAGAGACGAATCCGCAGCCGGGCGATTCCATCGCCGTGATTGGCGCAGGACCGATTGGGCTGATGTTCATGCACGCCGCACAGCTTGCCGGGCTGCAAGTCATAGCCGTTGTTAAGCGTGATGAGCAGGTGGAAGCAGCAAAAGTTTTCGGTGCGGAAGAGGTTGTTCAGATCACAGCAGTGGAGGACGTCGTGGCCGCAGTTCGCGCACTGACGCCAGACCATCGTGGTGTGGACATCGCGGTAGAAGCCGTTGCCACTCCGCTGGCATGGCAACAGGCCGTCGCGATGGTGCGCAAGGGCGGTACGGTAAATTTCTTCGGTGGATGCGCGGCCGGAACAAAAGTCGAGCTCGACACGAACCGGTTACACTACAACGACATTACGTTGAAGGCCACATTCCATCACACACCGGGAACGGCACGGCGCGCATTCGATCTGATTACCAGCGGACGCTTCAAATGCCGCGAATACATTACCGGACGCGCCCGCCTGGCGGACATTGGAGATGTCTTCCGTAAACTCATGGACCGCTCGAACGACATCAAAACTGCGATCATTCCGTAAGAAAAATGAGTGTAAACGCACAAACCGAACTGATTGAAAGAGGGTGGGCTGCGCTTCCACCGGAATACCGCATTCCTGACAGCACGCCCACGCTCGAAGAAGCGCGTGCCTGGTGCCGGCGCCTTGCCGAATCGCATTACGAAAATTTCCATGTCGCTACATGGTTTCTGCCAAAGCGTCTGCGTCCGCACTTTCACAGCATCTATGCCTATTGCCGCATCTCAGACGATTTAGGAGACGAAGTCGGCAACCGCGAGCAGTCGCTTGCGCTGCTTGATCTCTGGCAGCATGAACTCGATGCCTGCTATCGTGGTGAAGCACGGCACCCGGTCTTTGTGGCCCTGACTGAGACCATTCACGCATGCGATATTCCTAAGCAGCCATTTGCCGATCTGCTCGTCGCCTTTCGTCAGGACCAGACCATCACCCGCTTCCAGACGATGGAGGATGTGCTCGCCTACTGCCGCTATTCGGCAAACCCTGTAGGACATCTTGTGCTTTATGCCTGCGGATATCGCGATGCTGAGCGCTTTCGGCTTTCGGACCATACCTGCTCTGCTTTGCAACTGGCGAACTTCTGGCAGGACGTGACGGTGGATTACCAAAAAGGCCGCATCTATTTTCCGGTTGCCGATATGCAGCGCTTTGGCGTTGATGAAGCCACCATCGCCAGCCGAAACTTTACACCTCAGTTTCGTGAACTGATGCGCCATGAAGTGGATTACGCACGGCAGATGTTTAAGCAGGGATTACCGCTCATCCATATGGTAGACCATGAGCTTGCCATGGACCTTGACCTCTTCAGTCGTGGTGGTCTGGAAATCCTGAATGCCATTGAGCGGCAGAACTACAACGTATTGCGCGTGCGTCCGGCGATTTCCAAAACAAGAAAAGTCGTTCTGCTGCTGCGCGCCCTCAGCGGCAGATTTCTGGGGCGGAGAGCTGCGTGACCGTATCTGTCGAACAGGCGTACGCGGTCTGCCGCCAGATCGCCCGCCGCGAAGCCAAAAACTTTTATTACGCTTTCGTTGCTTTGCCAAAGCCGAAGCGTGACGCCATCTGCGCTGTCTATGCGTTCATGCGACATGCCGATGATCTTTCCGATGATGAAACCAAGTCGCGCGAAGAACGGCGCGCAAATCTCGACGCATGGCTCACGGCATGGCACGCTGCCGCAAAAGGTGGCTTAACCGGTGATCCCGTCTTTATTGCATTGCGTGATGCGCAGGCGCGGTTCAGTATCACAACAGACTTGCTGGACCAACTTGTACACGGCACAGCAATGGACTTGCACACAAACACGAAGCCGCCGGGCGAAGCCGTGCATCCGCTGCGCCTCGATACGTATGCAACCTTCGATGATCTCTACCGCTACTGTTATTACGTTGCTTCAGTCGTGGGACTGGTCTGTATTCGCATCTTCGGATATAGTGACGCGCGGGCCGAGAAGCTGGCCGAAGAGACAGGAATTGCCTTCCAGCTAACAAACATTCTGCGCGATGTGCGCGAAGACGCAGAACGTGACCGCATCTATCTCCCACTTGAGGACCTGGAGCGCTTCGGGGTTTCGATAAATGACATTCTGGCCCTTAAAGACGGTCATCACATGACGCTGGACCAGCGTGAATTGCTGGAATTTCAGGCGAAGCGCGCTGAGCATTACTACCGTTCGGGAGAGGTTCTGTTGCCTATGGTTTCTCCCGATGCGCGGCCTGCTCTGTGGGTACTCATCACGATTTACCACCGCCTGTTGCAGCGCATCGAGCGAAACAATTTTGATGTTTTTTCGCAGAAAATCTCCGTTCCAACGATTACAAAGCTCATCATTCTCGCACGCGGAATGGTACGCATGTTCTTCGAGCGCTTGCGAGGAATTTTTTTGCCGTCCTGAGCGGAGTGAAACAAAGAAAAGCAATCGCGAAAGACCTGCATTTACGATGCTTCCCTGATGTAAGAAACTGACGCATGCACGCAAATACAAAAATCGAATCAGTCATAGTTGTCGGTGGAGGTGTTGCCGGCATTGCCGCAGCCTCTGCACTCGCCGACTCCGGGTATCGCGTGCATCTGGCAGAGCGCAAGCCATATCTTGGCGGACGCGCATCCTCATACGAGCATCCAGGTACAGGCGAAATCATTGACAACTGCCAGCACCTTCTTTTCGGCTGCTGCACCAACCTGCTTGATGTTTACCGCCGCATTGGAGCGCTCGACAAACTGCGCTGGTTCAATGAAATCACAATGATTGAACCTGGAGGCCGCAGGACGCTGCTTCGCCCCTCGCATCTGCCTGCGCCCCTCCATGCCAGCATGGCCTTTCTGCGCGCGCATGCATTTTCCCTGGCAGACAAACTGGCCATTGCGCGCGGATTCTCCGCATTCATGACTGGCCTGCCTGAGGACACGGAAGAAAACTTTGCGCACTGGCTCGTGCGTCACAAGCAGACTCCAACGGCGATCAAGCGGTTCTGGGAGCCTGTCATCTATGCTGCGCTGAACGAAGAACTGGACAAAACCTCGGTCTACTACGCCGCAAAGGTCTGCCGTGAACTGTTTCTGCGCTCGCCCGAGGCGGGCCGCATGGCAATTCCTTCCGTTCCTTTAAGCGAACTATATGGTCATGCCATGCAGTCGCTCCAATCGCGCGGGGCAGAAGTGCTGCTGCGCACCAATATAACGCGTGTGCAATGGAATGAAGAGTCCAGGCAATGGTCTGTAGAAACAGAAACAGACCGCATTCAAAGCGATGCAGTCATCTTTGCGCTTTCCTTTGAAGCCATGGCAAAACTGCTGCCCGCGCTGCCGGAAGTTCCCGGAAAAGAGGCCCTCGCCGCCCAGCTTGCAGAATTCAGCCATGCACCGATTGCAGCCATCCATCTCTGGTTCGATCGCGAGATTACGGATCTGTTGCACGCGTCCCTGTTGGATACAACCATCCAATGGCTATTCAACAAGTCAAAGCTGCAACCGCAGCGGCACGGGCGCGAAGGACATTACATCGAGCTGGTCATCAGCGTGCTCCGGTCCGTCATTCCCATGCAGCGCCAGGAATTGATTGATTTGGCCCTGCGCGAACTGGCGCTCTTCTTTCCTGCGGTACGCAATGCCACGCTGCTAAAGGCCGCCGTGACCAAAGAAGTACGCGCAACATTTTCTGTTCGTCCACGGATTGACAGGTTCCGTGCCACAGCACAAAGCCCCTGGCCTCACATCTTCCTTGCAGGTGATTGGACCGCCACTGGTTGGCCCGCCACGATGGAAGGCGCGGCACGCAGCGGCTATCTCGCAGCAGAAGCTGTAAGTGGACAGAAGTTTTTGAAGCCCGATGTACCGTCCACCGGACTTATGCGCCTCCTCGGATAGTTCCCCTGGATGCTGTCCTCCTAAGCAAGACGGAGAAGGACTTGCTTCTTCATCGCAATGCCGCAGGTCCTTTGCTGATTTACACTGACACTTACTCCATTATTCATGCGTGAAAGCCTTGAATTCGCCATCGTCTGGCTGCTGGTGCGCATTCTTGGCGCGCTTCC
>DASRBV010000270.1:0-4551 GCA_035653455.1 Pseudacidobacterium sp.
GAACTTCGTGTGCGGCGTAATCGAACCGGGCTTGGCCAGCACCATCCCGCGCTCCACCTCGTCCTTCGCCGTGCCACGCAGCAGCAACCCGGCATTGTCTCCAGCCAGGCCCTCGTCCAGCTGCTTCTTGAACATCTCTACACCCGTGACTACAGTCTTTCTGGTCTCGCGGAAGCCCACAATCTCCACTTCCTCGCCCACCTTCACCTTGCCCCGCTCTATCCGGCCCGTCACCACCGTCCCACGGCCCGAGATCGAGAAGATGTCTTCTATCGGCATCAGGAACGGCTGGTCCACCGCGCGCTGCGGCAGAGGAACATTCTTGTCCACCGCCTCCATCAGCTCATCTATCTTCGCTTCCCACTGCGCTTCCCCGTTCAGCGCGCCCAAAGCCGAGCCGCGCACCACCGGCACATCGTCCCCAGGGAAGTTGTACTTGTTCAAAAGCTCCCGCACTTCCATCTCGACCAGGTCTATCAGCTCCGGGTCTTCCACCGCATCGCACTTGTTCAGAAACACCACAATGTACGGCACGCCCACCTGACGGGCCAGAAGCACGTGCTCCTTGGTCTGCGGCATCGGCCCATCGGTCGCCGCCACCACCAGAATCGCACCGTCCATCTGCGCCGCGCCCGTAATCATGTTCTTGATGTAGTCCGCGTGCCCAGGGCAGTCCACGTGCGCATAGTGACGGTTCGGCGTCTCATACTCCACGTGCGCCGTCGCGATCGTAATACCGCGCTCCCGCTCTTCCGGCGCATTGTCAATCGTGTCAAACGAGCGGAACTTGATGTTCGGGTTGTGCTTCGACAACACCTTCGTGATCGCCGCCGTCAACGTCGTCTTCCCATGATCAATGTGCCCTATCGTCCCCACATTTACGTGCGGCTTCGACCGGTCAAATTTCTCCTTCGCCATCTTGCGAGTCTCCTCAATTTACTCGGAGGGAAATGCGCCGATCCGGCGCTCCCATTCCGTTAATCCTGCCAGCTTTACGTCCAGCTTCTCGAAACTTTCACCATTCTGCTCGCAGAAGCTGCGAAACGCCTCTTCTGAAGTCCACGCACCCAGACTGAAAAACCGTGCCGGATGCCTGACGCTTCGCACTAAATCTATCCCCAGGAACTCCGTAGACCTGCGGAAAAACCTGGCCCAGACACCGTTCGGCGCATAGGCCTCCCGAAACGCCCCTTCGCAGCCGGGACGCACCTGAAACTCCCACACCACCATGTAAACGCCGGATACGGAAGCCTGTGCGAATGCAAATCCCTCAGTAATACGCGTACACCTTCAGATATTTTGCGCGCAGCTCAGGAGCAACCTTCTCCACTAACCTGAGATACTTCTCGCGGACCTGGCCCCGGTCTGCATCTCCCAGAGAACCATACTGCGCCGGAGTATTTGCTCCCAACAGCCCATGCGCCAGAATCGCCTCAAACTGCCGCACACGCAATTTTGCCTTTTCTACCTGACGAAGAAACTTCGCCACATTTGCCGGAGCAAAGGCCTCTTCGAGCGCCCTTTCCACCTCAGCAAAAGTCTTCTCATCCTGAACCGGAAGGACCGCCTGTTCAAACATGCTTGCTGCGTACTCCGTCTTCAACTTCTGGAGCGGGAGACGGGAATCGAACCCGCGACCAACAGCTTGGAAGGCTGTGACTCTACCACTGAGTTACTCCCGCGCAATATCAGCAAGCCAGCCCGCCTCCGGCGGAAGCGAGTTAGCTGGGCAATCCATATTCCTGCCGACTTGCTGACCCGCCCGCGCCTGCCAGGCGCGCTGACTTGCTCAAAATCCTGGAGCTGATGACCGGGATTGAACCGGTGACCTCTCCCTTACCAAGGGAGTGCTCTACCAACTGAGCTACATCAGCCTGAAAACCTAATCGGAGTGCCCTTCTTCATCGTACCGCGAACGCGCAGTCAACAGAATGCGAAGAGCAAACCCGCCCAACAGGACAAACACCAGCACTCTTACCTTGCCGGCATCCATCGTGCTCCATGCCAGGGCCGCGAGCACCGCCAAAGCAAGGAGCGCCACTACCTTGCGCTGAAGGCCCCGCACACGCATGTGATTCCCTGAAAAACTTTAACTGGTGCACAGGGGAGGATTCGAACCTCCGTAGCTCCAAGGAGCGGCAGATTTACAGTCTGCTGCCATTAACCACTCGGCCACCTGTGCATCCATTTTTTGCGCATCCTCAGCCCCATCCAGACGCCAGCCGTCTTCAGCGAAGCCCACAACATGCTCCGGCTTGAAACGGGACGCTGTCAGGTGGAATGACTGCGGATTCGCGCCTTACGAGGCTGGATTTTTCTGGAGCTGGCGAAGGGATTTGAACCCCCGACCCTCTGATTACAAATCAGATGCTCTACCAGCTGAGCTACGCCAGCCCGATCAGCCACATACTCCAATTCCGAGAGACACTAATGCGTCTGCTGAAAGAGTCGTACAGAAGTAAAGATTAACACACCGAATGATGCCTCGCAATGCATCACGTAAGAAGTTAAAGCGATTGATAATTACCACTTCAGCTATGATATGCATGTCCGCAATCCATCCGTCGTCACAAACTCCTGACATCAGGCAGCCTCCCTTCGCCGCCTTTCTTCGCCTTTGAGCATTCCATCGTGTCCTGTTATGCTTTCTTACCCTGAGAAGTTGCTATGTACTCACAGCATTTTCGCCTCCGATTCACCCGAAAGAATGCTGCGAAACTACTCCTGCTAAACATCTTCCTCCTGGGGGCCGCAGTTTCTTGCCGAACATCGCAGGACGCCCAAACCGCAGCCACCCGCCTGACTGCGACAGCGGAAGACCTGCACCTTTATTACGTCTCTCTCAGCAAAGTCGTGGAACAGCACGAGAAACTCGAGCGCCTCCAGAACGCGCTGCTCGGCGTGCCTCTCGACCAGCAGGACCTCGACCAGTTAAAGACCGCGCATGAAGAAATCGAGAAGCGCGCGGAAATAGCGAAATCACTTGCTGACCTCGCCCAGGCGTACTCTGAGCTTACAAATTCGCAGGCGGCTGAAAAAGTAGCACTATCTGCTGAAAACCTCGGCAGCGCATTGTCGGGAATCAAGCAGCTTCCTGGCTCCTCCCATGCTCCGGAGGCGCTGAAGCGCGCCGGGAATCTGCTTGTCACCCTCGCCCAAAAGCATGACCAGCGCAAAATGGCCCAGGCCATGGATCCAACCATCACCGGGCTTTCCGAAATGTTCTCAGAGGAAAAACCCGTCTACGGCTCCATCCATCGCACATATATCGGACTGGCCCAAAGTCTCGCCCTTGAGCTTGTGCGCCGCCATCAGATAGATGCGCGCAGCCTGCTGCTCCCCGCGCTGAGGCCCTTCGGTCTTCCGCCAGGTGAATCCGGAGAAAATCTCTCGCCCGGACTCCAGGCCTACGCCCAACAGCAGATTCAGGAGCGCGGACAATCTGAAATCGCTGCCCACAACGCAGCTTCAACCTATCTGGACGAAGCGCTCAAAGAGGCCGCAAAGCAAATCCATGCGCTTGCCTCGGGCGAACACCTGCCGCCCGCGCCTCCGCAGCCGTACAAATCCAGCGTCGAACGCTGGACCGCAATGCTCTCTGAAAAAGAATGACTGCCAGCCAAATGCAGGGATGTCTGAAATTCCTCATCCTATCGCATCATTTCGCATACGGCAGATGTACGGCCCTCACCCGGAAATGCCGTCCTTCACTAACCACCAGTACGCTATTGCGCCCAGTAACGTCACGCCGGCGCAAATCATGAGAGCAATATTGAATGAGTGAGTGCGGTCCAGAAACCATCCAGTCACTACCGGCGCCGCCGACGCAAACACAAAGCTGCAAAAGTTCTGGGTAGCGCCCACCGTCGCCACCAGATGCGCAGGCACCGCAGTCTGCACCAGGCCCCAGGCCGAGGTCCCGGCAAAGTGAATAAAGAAAAGCGCCATTCCAATCACGGCCGCCGATCCCGCTCCCGTCTGCGCTCGCGGAACCAGCATCGTGCATGCTGCCGAGCAGACCATCCCCGCAACAATCAGGGCCTTGCGGCTGCGCAGCGGGTCGCGTCCCTTTCGGACAAGCCCGTCCGCCACCACCCCATTCGCCAGCATGCCCGCAGACCCCATCAGAAAAGGCACCGCCGCCAGCCATCCCGTTGCCTTCAAACCCACATGGTGCGCCGCCTCCAGATATCCGGGCACCCACGCCAGATAAAGCCACGCCGTATAATTCACTCCACTGAACCCCAGCATCATCCCCCACAGTGTCCGCTGACGGAAAAGCCGCAACCATGCCCGCAGCGTGACTTTGTCATCCAGGGCCGAAGGCCAGATAGGAGGCTGCGGACCTGGGTGTTCCGCATCTCGTGGCGATGTGAAACGGGCAGGCCCCCGGTAAGTGGGAAACCACACCACCGCAACCGCCACCCCCAGTACTCCGATCCACACAAACATGCTGCGCCATCCATAGGCCACCATCAACAGTGTCAGTACTGGAGGGGCCATGGCCTGGCCCAGCGTCGTCGAAGCATTCAGCACACCCATGGGCAGCCC
>DASRBV010000271.1:0-4252 GCA_035653455.1 Pseudacidobacterium sp.
TCTCCTTATGCGACTTCAGCCCGCTCGATGGAGGGCTTGCGATAGCCTTCCGTGGCAAGGTGTTTGCCCATCGCCGCATAGAGAGACTCATCGCGCGGCTGCCATGTGCCGAGGCCATCCACATAGCGGTTGTACATGCAAAAAGCGGCGGCGATGAGGACGGTGTCGTGAATCTCCATGTCCGTTGCGCCTTGCGCGCGGGCCTCCTCTACATCCTTTGCTGTCACTTTTTTACCGCCCTTCTGCACTTTGCCGGCGATGACGAGCAGGGCCTTTAGTTTGTCTGAGATGTCTGCGTGCTGGAAATCGGCCTTGACGCGTTTCACCAGATCTCCATCGCCAAGATGGGCCGCTGCTGCCGCGCCGTGGCTTGTCTGACAGAAGTAGCAGTCATTCAGGTAAGAAACGTAGGTGGCAATCAATTCCCTTTCCGCGGGGGTGAGGCTGTTGGGTTCGTGCAGGAGAATGTGCGCCAGTTCGCGCATGGGCTTTGCCGTTTCGGGGCGAAACGCGAACCCGGCACTGATGCCGGGCAGTCCTTCGGGAAGTGCAATATGTGGCATGGCTTTTTCTCCTTTTCAGTGGGCCGCGGCTTCAGCGGGCAGATACTCTTTGCTGATGGATACATATCCATCACGGGCGATGCGTTTACCGCGCTCGCGGTACATTGCTTCATCGCGCGGCTGCCAAGTGCCGAGACCATCCACGTAACGGTTGTACATGCAGAAGGCAGCAGCAATCAGCACGGTATCGTGTATCTCAAGATCGGTAGCGCCGAGGTGGCGCGCAGCTTCTACGTCTTCTGAAGTTACGTGCTTGCCGCCTTTCTGTACTTTGCCGGCGATGACGAGCAGGGCCTTCAGTTTGTCTGAAATGTCTGCATGCTGAAAGTCAGATTTGACCCGTTTGACCAGCTCTTCGTCATCATTCAAGCTGGCGGCCGCGATGGCCCCGTGGATCGTCTGACAGTAATAGCAGTCGTTGAGATATGAGACGTAGGTAGCAATCAATTCACGCTCACCTGGAGTCAGCGTGCCGGGACTGTGCAACAGCACTTCGACCAGTTCATTCAATGGCTTCGCAGTTTCCGGACGGAAGGCCATCGCCCCACGAATTCCGGGCAGCCCCTCGGGTAGTTGAATGTATGGCATGGCAACACTCCTTTATGAAATGGTTGGCTCCACGACCTCGGCCGGGAACGGCTTTGCAGGTACGAGCCACCGGCGCAGCAGGTCGCCACTGAGGACCACTACAACGCCAATCAGCGCCGGCAGTGGATTGTGCAGGAGAACAAGCAGCGCAATTACACCACTGCCTGCAAGAAAAACAACCGGAGCCGTTGGATACCACCAGCGCCGCACCGGCTCCCTGAGCCGGAAGAGCGAGGCAGCGGAAAGCGAGAGAAAACACACGGCGGAAAAAATGATGTAAGCCAGGATGCGATCAAATGCTCCGAAGCAAAGCACCAGCAGGGCCATTCCTGTTTGCAGCAGGACGGCATTTGCAGGAGTGCCGAAACGGGGGTGCAATTTTCCAAAAGCCGGGAAAAACGCGCCATCTCTGGCCATGGCGTAGTAGACGCGTGGGGCCGCCATGGTCATGGCCATCAATCCACCAGCGACAGACAACAGCACACAGGCGGACAAAATCGCCCCTCCAGCATGACCGAAGAGCGCTTCTCCAAACTGGGCGACAAATGCTGTATTTGAGACGATGCGTTCCAACGGCACAACACATAAAAACGCGAAGCTGATGGTGAGGTAGACGGCCGTTACCAGCAGAACTCCGCAAACGAATGCCATGGGCAGCGTTCGCCTGGGGTTCCGTACCTCGCCTGCGAGTTTGCCTGCCTCCCACCATCCGCCAAAACTGAAGAATGCGTTTACGGTGGCGCCGGCAATGGCACCCAACAGTGGCCCTGACCCGGACCGCCTTGCAACCAGTGGCAGCAGGTTATTGCCGAAAGCGTGCCCGGAGAGAAATGCCCATGCCACAAGCGCAAAGAGTACAGCAATTTTCAGCAGATTGGCTGTTGCCATGATGCGACTGCTCAGGCGGGTCCCGGCATAATTGATGATGCCCAGACAGATGAGAAAGGCAAATGGAAGAAGAGCAGCCATACGCGGAGAAACCGCCGCGATGGATTGCACATAAGGGACAGCGCCTACGGACAGCGCCGCAGCAATGCCCGGATCAATGACTGCTGCCGACATCCATCCATAAAGAAAAGCGACACGGGGACCATAGCCTTCGCGCAGATACACATATTCTCCGCCTGCGAGCGGAAAACGCACGGCCAACTCGGAATAGCAAAGGGCACCGCAAAGCGCGACCATGGCGATTCCGCACCAGACAGCGGCCAGCAATAGTGGAGAACCAAGGGATTTTGCCATAGCCGCAGGAGTGAGAAAGATGCCGAGAGCAACGGCTTCCCCTGTGACGGCAGCAATGGCTGCGGCCAGGCCCATCTGTCGTTTTGGCTCCATGCGGAAGCCATGCTATCTGGGGCCAGCAACAACAAACATCCACCAAAAGGTGGAAACTGGGTTCACTCGTAGCGAAGAGCTTCGATGGGATTGAGGTTCGCGGCTTTGATGGCGGGGACCATGCCGCTGACGAGTCCCACAATGACCAGGATGCTGGTGGCCACAAGCACAATCATGGGAGAAATCAGCAGCCGTATGTCTGCTGCTTCAGCATTCGAGGCCAGGGCGCTGTAGAAGGTGATGCGGCCTACGCCAATCGAAACCGCATAGGCCAATGCGATTCCAATGGCACCGCCCACGCCGGTTATGACCAGTGATTCAGCAAGAAACTGGATGAGGATGTGCCGCTTGCGGGCCCCGAGTGCTTTTTCTATACCGATTTCCCGGGTTCGCTGCTGCACGGCGACAAGCATGATGTTCATCAGACCGATGCCGGCAATTCCTAAAGTCAGCGCGCCGATGAAAAGCAGCAATATCTGCAAAGCAATCGTAATGATGCGGAACTGGCTCAACTGCTCCATGAGGTTGGCGACAAAAATTGCATTGTGATCGGATGGCGGAAAGTTGTGGGCCGCGCCCAGTGTGTTCCGGATGGCCTTTTCGACCAGCATGTGGTCGCCCGTGTAGTTCATCCATATTCCGTCAAGATACTTCAGGTCCTTGATGTCGCCCATCGTATTGAACGGAACATAGACCTGGCGGTTTACATCATCGTCGCCTTCCTGCATCTTGGGCTTGAGCACTCCAATCACGATGAAACTGATGCCGTTGATGCGGATGTGCTGCCCGACTGCATACTGGCCGGAAAAGAGCTTTGTCTTTGCCTCAGACCCGATCACCGCCACATGGCTCCGCTGCTGATCATCAAGATTGGTAAAGAACCTTCCGGAATTGATGTCGAGCTTGAGGATGTCCTGAATGCCGGCGCGGTAGCCATTCACCTCCCATGTATAGGTATGCAGGTCATTCGCTACGGGCACCTGCTTTGAGAGCATGGGCGAAATGTGCTGGAGATTTGGCACGGAGTTCCAGAGACGGTCTACGTCATCCTGGGTAAAGCGCACCTGAACGCCCGCCTTTGTTCCTCCTGCCTGTTCGCTGGTAAGGCCTGGAAAAACACCGATCAGTTGCGTACCCCACTGGGCAAAGATAGCTTCAATGGCACGGCCAAATCCTGCACCATACGCCAGAAGTAACACTACGGTAGCAATGCCCCACGCCATACCGACGATGGTGATAGCTGTACGGCGGCGGTTATACAGCATGGCATCATAGGCCTGGCCCCACAAATCGCCCAGCATCGTTGCTCCTATTCGCGCCGCAGCGCTTCTACCGGGTCCAACTCTGCGGCTTTGCCTGCAGGGTAGAGTCCGGCGATGATTCCGCTCAGGCCCAAAGCGCCCAATGCCAGCGCCGCTGACCAGGGCGCCATATGCGGAGGATCGAAGCCCCGCATATTGTCCCCCACCGCAGCATGAAGCATATACATAAATACAGCCGCGCCGCCAATTCCGGCGAGTCCGCTTACACCGGTGAGCAGCAATCCTTCGATAAAGAACTGGGTCAGGATGTTTCGCCTGGTTGCGCCAAGAGCTTTACGCAAACCAATTTCGCTCGTCCGTTCTGTGACTGAGACAAGCATGATATTGATGATGCCTACTGCGCCCAATGCCAGCGTCACAATGCCCACGCCGCCCAAAAAGACATCCATCGCCGTAAATATCTTCCCCACCATCTGTTCGGTCTTAATGGTGTCCCATTCGTTG
>DASRBV010000272.1:0-3996 GCA_035653455.1 Pseudacidobacterium sp.
GTTTCTCTTGAGGTGTACTATTCACGGCGACTTCACCTTACATCTCTGGAGGCCGCTGTGTTGAAGCCTTTGCTCGTTTCTTCAGCGCTGCTGCTGGTTGCTCTCTTTTCTGCCGCTCAGGACCAGCCGTCATCATCGCAACAACCGTCTTCTTCTGAATCTATCCCTCAGACGAATCCAGTAAAACCTACACCGCAATCGCAGGCCCGCGCCAAACAGATTTATGGCTACGATTGCGCCATGTGTCATGGCGACAAGGGCGATGGCAAAGGCGACGTTGCCAACGACATGAAACTGACGTTGCGTGATTACACCAAACCCGACGCCCTCAAAGACCTGACCGACGCCCAGATGTACGACATCATCAAGAATGGCAAAGGCCAGATGCCTGGCGAAGGCCCCCGGGCCAAACCCGACGAAATCTGGAACCTGATTATCTATCTCCGCTCTATGTCAAAGAAGACTGCATAGGCAGACAAGAAGACCAGTCAAACCATTCTGAATTTCAGCGAGATTGGCCCAATCCGGTATCGTTCATGGGAAGGACCTCTCACTGACACACATCTGGGACAGGAATCTGCAATAAGATTGCCACACACAGCGCTGAAATATCCTGTTATTACGCCTTGGCCCGTAACTCAGGTATTTGCTGAGAAACCAAGGGACGTTGAGGAGGAGGTGGAGCTGCGGATGCCGTCTTGTTCGGCTGAGAGGCCGGTACCTGCGCTCCTACTGGTGTTCCCATAGGCCGCAAATGCATGGCCGGTTGATGTACCGCGGGCTGGTGCATGCTCACGATAATCGCTTTGGCTGAAGCCTTTCCGGCGCAACGGTACGAGTGTGGCGTACTCGCGTCAAAGTACACGCCGTCGCCAGCCTCAAGCACGTGGACTTTTTCTCCGTGCCGGATTTCCAGATCGCCTTCGAGCACATAAAGAAATTCGTATCCCGGATGCACGTGTGACTGGATTGGCACTGGCTTCTTTACCGGAATGAATTCTGCATAGTATGGATCCAGTTGCCGGTCTGGCACCATAAAGCCCATGCTTTCAAAGTAGTAGGTGGGATCGTCTACGCCGGTCTGTGGAAGACGGACGCGCTCGCCTTTTTTATGAATGCGGAAGACCGTGTGCGGTTCCGTTTCAAAGAAATAGGAGAGGTCCTTCCCGAAGACCATCGCAATGCGGGCCAGATTGCGCAGCGTGGGCACGACGCGGCCGGTTTCAAGCTGCGACAAAAAACTGGCGGAAAGTCCGGTGTGCCTGCCCAGTTCTACCAATCCCATGGATTTCTTGAGCCGCAGTCTCTTGATGCGTTCGCCAATATGTTTTTCCGCAATGAACGATTCAGCGCTACCTGGGTCAATGGATTTCTCAAGTTCCGGCTTTTTGTTTTTCATGGCGCACTCTCCCGGTCCTATTCCAATGGATGCCATAAAACCCGCATTTATGTTGCCTGTATTAAAAACTGTTTCCGTTTAATACACAACTAGTATTTTTGTCAACTTTATACAGATGTGTATGTTAGGGTGAACACCTTGCCTGCTTGTCCCTGAAATGTCATTTATTTGTCATTTATGAGAGTTCTTATCAGCGGCGCTTCCGGATTGATTGGCTCATCGCTTGCCCGGGAGCTGGCGTACAGAGGCGCTGGCGTCTTCCGGCTTGTTCGGCGGCGACCGGAAGATGCGCGGGAAGTGGCGTTGCCGCCTCAGGGCCATCCTGCCCAATTCGAAGATTTCACGGCGGTCATCCACCTGGCGGGTGCGAATATAGCTGCCCATCGCTGGACGGAGGCTTACAAACGGGAGATTGCCGAGAGCCGCATCCAGCCCACGGCAAAGCTGGCACACGTGCTGGCCGGGCTGAAACGCCCGCCCCAGGTATTCCTTTGCGCTTCTGCCATTGGAATCTATGGGGACCGAGGCGAGGAAGCGCTGGCGGAGGATTCTCCTGCCGGGACCGGATTTCTTGCCGAAACCTGCCGCGCATGGGAAGCCGCAGCGCAGCCGGCGCGCGATGCCGGAATCCGGACGGCACACATGCGCTTTGGCGTGGTGCTTGCCCGGAAAGGTGGCGCGCTCGACAAAATCCTGCCCGTTTTTCAGCTTGGGGCAGGCGGAAGACTCGGGAGCGGAAAACAGTGGATGAGCTGGATTTCTTTGCAGGACGCAATCAGCGCAATTGCTTTTCTCATGGAGAAGGAAACCATCTATGGCCCTGTCAACGTGGTTGCGCCTGCGCCGGTGACGAATGCCGAATTTACCCAGTTGCTGGCGCGGATGCTGCACCGGCCTGCAATTTTTCCTGTTCCGGCATTTGCGCTGCGGGTTGCGCTGGGGCAGATGGCCGAGGAAGGGCTACTGGCCAGCGCCCGCGTCATTCCGCAGAAACTTCAGCAGGCCGGGTTTCGCTTCGAGCATCCACAATTGGCTGACGCGCTCTCTGCTACGCTGAAAAGGGAATGAGACAAAAAGCGAGATCATCTTTTATCGGAATTTCTCTTCTTGCCTTGTTCCCTCTGCTTATTTCCTGCGGCCTTGAATCTCCGCCCCGCGCGCCCAGCCTGTACCTGCCGCAGCCCCCCACAGATCTGACCGCCTATCGCAGCGGCAACGATGTCTATCTGCATTGGACGATGCCAAAACGCTCGACCGACCGCGTCCCACTCCAGGGCGGCCAGCAGGTCATGATCTGCCGCAGTTTCGCTGGCGATCCATGCGAGACGGCTGGCAAAGCAAGATACGCTCCGGGAACGGCTGCAGATTTCACCGACCATCTCCCGGCGGGCCTTGTTTCCGGCGCACCTCAACTGCTGACATACACCGTCGAGATCACAAATAAAAAAGGCCATGCCGCAGGCCCGTCCAACCCGGCCTATACGGCTTCGGGAACGGCCCCGGCAGCACTCACTGATCTCTCCGCGGAAGTCCATGCCGAAGGCGTACTGCTTCGCTGGCAGCCAGCGCAGGGGCCGGGAAATCTTGTCCGGCTGAATCGCATTCTGACCAATCCGCCGAAGCGCTCTTCTTCACCGATGGCAGGAGCGCCAGCACCCGCGGAACAAAAACTCGAAACCGATTATGTTTCAGGACACGACCCCGGCGCCACGCTCGATAAAGATGCGGCACTCGACCATATCTACCGCTACACGGCACAGCGCATTGCGTTCTTTGAATTCGGCGGCCACAAGGTGGAAGTGGCGAGCACTCCGAGCGAAACGATTGTGGTCAACGCGCGCGATGTCTTTCCACCCGCTGTGCCTTCAGGACTGGTTGCGGTCGCCAATCCGGAAGGGCACTCGATTGATCTTTCGTGGACACCGGACGCAGAAAATGACCTTGCCGGATACATCGTCTATCGCCGAGAAGCCGGGTCGAGTGCAGGCCCGGTGCGCATCTCGCCGCCGGAGCCGGTTGCAGGCCCTGCATTTTCTGACACGACAGCAAAACCGGGCGTGCGCTATGCCTATTCTGTCAGCGCAGTGGATAAAGACCACAATGAGAGTGCCAGGTCGGCAGAGGTGGAAGAAGCTTTGCCAAAATTCTGAAGGCCGGTGCCTAGTCCTGTCGAGCGATTGTTGCGTGAGAGGGCGTGCGCCGCAATATGATGAGAGCCGATGAGATACTGCCGTTTCCAAACCAAAGCTGGCCCACAATACGGAGAAGTCGCAGACCGCAACGGAACGCTCTGGATTGAGCGGCTGCTGCCTCCGTTTGAAGAAGACCCCTGGACGAAGTTGGACGAGACAGCATTCAGGCCCATTCCGCTGGAAAGCGCGACACTCCTCCCGCCCGTTGTTCCACCAAAAATTGTCTGCGTGGGCAGAAACTACCGCGAGCACGCTGCTGAGTTGGGCAATGAAGTCCCGAAAGAGCCGCTGATTTTTCTCAAAGCGCCGTCTTCTCTCCTTGCGCACAAGCAGGAGATCCGCCTTCCGGCAATCTCGCAGCGTGTGGACTTTGAAGGTGAACTCGCCATCGTCATCGGAAAGCGC
>DASRBV010000273.1:0-18801 GCA_035653455.1 Pseudacidobacterium sp.
TCCTTATCAGTTGCGATGCGAAGGACGGCACGGGCAAAATCGTGCTCATCTCCGCTGCGGAAGAACTCCAGCAATGAATCATCAAAGTAATAACGTTCAATCTTTGTGTCGGCCACAACAACGGGGACACCAACAGACATAAACTCGAGAATCTTGGTGCTTTGGGCTTCGTTGCCGAAGGACTGTGCATCCTTCGGTACGATTCCGATGTCTGCCTGCGCCATGATGGAACCGATCTCGCGGATAGGACGAAGCGGATGGAAAAAGACATGGTTTTCCAGTCCGAGTTGACGGGTCAATCCGATCAGGCTGCTTTTTGCCTCGCCTTCTCCATACAGGTGGAGTTCGACATTTGGAAGTTCGCGCGCAATGATCTGCACCGCGCGCACGGCGATGTCGAGTCTTTGAAATGTCTGCAGAGTGCCTGGATACATCAGGATGAACTTGCCATCTTTGCGAGTGGGGCCCTGTGGGAAAAAGATGGATTGGTCGGGATAGTTCATCAATGCGATGCACTTTGCGGCAGGCACAGAGCGCGCAACGATACGGTCACGCCACAGATGATTGGCAATGATGACCTGATCGGCAAATGCAGTTGAGATACGCTCTACAAGAAGCAGAACACGAAAGAGGGCACTGCTCTGCGAAAGGCCGAATTTGCTGGCATAGAGTTCCGGCAGGATATCGTGAATATCGAGGACAAGTTTTGCTCCCATCCATTTGGGGAGCAGAGCAGCGAAGACAAGAAAATCGGGAACAGAGTGGACGTGGATGACGTCGTACTTTTGTTTTGCGTGTTTGACCGTAAGCCATGCAGCAGCACGCATAAAAAACCTGAGAATACGCGCAAGGTAGGAGAACTTTCCGCGCTCATTGCGCGTGCGTGCCTGAATGCGGAAGATGTTTACGCCATTCAGATGCGTTGTTCGTTCCTGGCCAGGATTGCAGAGAGAGAGCACGTCTACGGAATCACCGCGGCGGGCGAGTGTTTCGGCGTAGCGCATAACACGATTGTCGGTCTCATAGAACGAATATGTGACCATGCAGACTTTCATAGAGTGGCCTTTCCTGAAACAAGACGGGAGGGGCACGGCCTGAACACAAGTACGATGGTTGGATCGCCGGCGGGTGCAACCTTCTCGAGAACGTCGTATGTTTGCGTGATGTGGGAAACGATCTTTTCGTAACGGTTGCGGTCATGCAACCGGACAACAAAAACTCCCCGATCGCTGAGAAACCGGGAATGCCCGCTGAGAATTGATTTGATCTGACCGAGTGCAAAGTAATACAGGCACTCGCGATAAAGCACCACATCGAATGTGCGCTGTGTTGAGAAGGCCTCAATTGGAGCGACTGCGAAGCTGGTCTTTAACGCTTTCGCCGGATTTTGCGCGATGTGTTTTCTTGCCCATTCGATAGCGACGGGTGAGATATCTATTCCTAAATAAGAGCGGTATACATCGTCAATTTGTACAGCTGTCGAACCTGTTCCGCAGCCCAGATCCAGCATGTCACCGCGGTCCGCCCATTTTTCCAGGACGGCATAGACCAGATCGCGCTGGATCGTCGCCGAATCCTGGGGATCAATGTCCCGCCACTTTCCGGATTCATATTCGGCGTTCCATATTTTTTGTTTTGTCGCAGATGCACCCCAGCGTTTGAGAACAGCGTGAAAGGCGCGTGCTGGAACAGTAATAAGAGCGCTGGCATTCACCGGGCAACTCCTTCCCACTGCATATCGCGCCAGGAGCGGCGTACTTTTGCGGGCGCAATCACCTGCTGTTCTGCCGGTTTGAGCGTGGAAATGTGTGAAATCATGGCCAGCAGCAGGTACCAGGAAACGAAGTTCTGATCAAAATATGAGACAGAAATAAAGGAGACGGCATGCGCCAGGAGTGCGGCGCCAAGTGCCCATATCATCATCTGCTCCCACCGAGGTTGCTTTGCAGCAGCTTTGCGGGCGCGCCCTACTGCTCCAAAGGCATATGAAATTACAGCCATAAACAAGACCAGAGTCAGGAAGCCGCCCTCGACACCCTGGCGAATGTAGTAATTGGTGACGTCCATCAACTCGTAACCCCAGTGTGCGGTAGATGGTGTGCCGACAAGCCACCACTCAGAAAAATTGCGGATGGCGGCATCAATCAGCATGGCACGGTGGAAGCCTGTCGATGCCTGGAAGACAGTAATGCGTCCTATAAGGAACCATACCGGGGCCTTCATGACCAGATGAAGGACTACTGCTAACGCGAGAAGTCCCCAACGCAAAGCGCGCATGTGCTGGCGTACCGGCCACAGGCAGAAGGCGATGATGCTGAAGATAAGTGCAAAGGCGGGGCCGCTCGATCCGGAACTGAAGACGATGATGAGCGAAGCTAACATTCCCATATAGCCCAGAACTCTGTCAGTCCCGCTGTGAAAGCGCAGAGCATAAAAGAAAGGAAAAACAGTCGCGCCAAATGTGCCGCCCAGAATCGAGTGCCCAAATGGCCCCTGTGAACGGATTTTACCTTCGCGTATTTCGCTGATGGCTGGAACTCCGCCGAGAAAGGCGAAGATGTTGTGTCCGCTGAAGTGCTCCCACAGCATAAGCATGGAAAGCGGAATGACAAACCAGGCGAGCAGGCGCATGACAGTGACGACGTCATCCCGCTCACGGAGCAGATAACGCATAAGGAAATATGTGCCCACACAGTTATAGGCCACACCAAGCCGGTATGCTGCGTCGCCCGGTTCAAGGATGGAATGCGCAACAAAACCAGATATGGCCCATGCGATGAGGCAGAAGTCTATGGCGTTCCACTGAATCCTGCGGAACTCACCGCGAAATGCAAGCCGTGCCCATCCAAAGAGAAGCAGGATGCGAATCATTGTGAAGTTCAGGCCTCCGAGTACAACACGTTGGCCCATCGTCATAAAGCAGGTAAGCGCCAGCACCGGGACAATGGCATAACGACGCGGCAGAAACAGCAGGGCGAGACACAATATCAGCGTGACGCCCAGTCCCAGAGGACTGACAAACGTCATGTTGTCTGTGACCCATGCATAGTGGTTCGGATTCATGCGCCTTGTACCTTTACTTCCAGTTGCTTTGCCCAGGATTCCATTCCGAGCGACCAGCGCAACACTTTGGCCCACTTCTGCACAGCGCCCGAGAAGCGCAAACGGCGTTCTCTGTTGCGGGTAATTGCTATGGCTGCACCTAACATTGCAATTCTTGCCACTGCGCCAAAGGCAGTGGTCATGCGGTATGCGACAGCATAGGCAGAGCCATACCAGGCGGTCATAAATCGCCAGCGTGATTCGCGCATGACCACAGTGGCAAAGTGGCTTTGTGGCTCCAGGGTGCTGCTGCGGCCTCCGTGATGCACAACGCGCGCACGCGGAGCGTAATAGACCTTTCCTCCGGCAAGCTTGATTTTGTAGCAGAGATCAACGTCTTCTGAGTACATAAAGTAACGGGTACTGAACATGCCCACGGCAGAGAACAGTTCGCGTTTTACCAGCATGCATGCCCCAGAGACACAATCCACTTCTGCGATGCTGTTTTGCTGGCCGTGGAAAGGCCGTGTGGCAAAGAAATCTGATGGCGGCAATTTCTTTCGCAGAAACTCAAAATCGAGCAATTGATTGAGTATGGTGGGAAACCGCTGAATGCAACTGTCCTGCAGGCTGAGGTCAGAATTCAAAAGCTGTGCTCCGATCAGGGCCGCAGCAGGTGACGCATCGAGCGCGTCCATCAACTCGCGAAGCGCGCCGGGCAGCAGTTCCGTGTCCGGATTAAGGAAGAGGACGTAACGCCCGACGGAACGTTCAAAGGCCAGGTTGTTCGCCCCGGCGAAGCCAAGATTTTTGTGGCTGGCGATGAAAATGACATCCGGAAACTCCAAAGCCAGCATTTCGCCGCAACCGTCTCCGGAGGCGTTGTCAATCACGATGATTTCGCAGCGCAGAGAAGAGATGCCGGCATAGACACTCTTCAGGCATTTCCGAAGATAGTCCGCGGATTTCCAGTTGACGATGATGATGGAAAGCTCCATGCCGGATTTCACGACGCCACCTCACAGCTGGCTGGACGGCCAGAGCGCATAAAGGTACGGTGCCAAAGCTCAAATGAAATCAAGAGGTAAATGTGCCGCAGGTGTTCCTGGCGTCCTGATTCGTGGTCGGCGAGCATCTGCTGGACATAAGTACGGTTGAAATACTGATTTACGGCAGAAGACCCAGAGAGCAGGCAATCACCGATGTACTTTTTCATGCTGCTGCGCAGCCATTGATTGACCGGATTTGCGAAGCCCTTCTTCTTGCGGTACACGATTTCGCGCGGAAGATATTTCTCCAAAGCTTTTTTGTGCAGGTATTTGCGCACAAAGCGGTGCAGCTTCAGGTTTGGCGGCAGGGACTCAACAAACTCAACCACTCTGGGGTCGAGAAATGGCACGCGCGCTTCAAGCGAGTTTGCCATGGAAGTCTTGTCTCCCACCATCAGCAGGTCGTCAGGCAAATTGGCGCGTGTATCTATGTACATCATCTGGGAAACGGGATCGAGATGAGACACGGGTGCCTGCAAAGAAGCGAGTGGTCCACACGCCTGACTACCCTCTGTGCCGATGGCCTCGCGAAGCCAGGGCTGAAACAGGCCGTGTTTCATGCGTGAATCATAGAAAGAGTAAATATTGATGAAGCGCTTGAGGACATCCGGCTCGGTAAGGGAGATGACGCCACGGCGGAGCTTCTCCTGCTTGATAAAAGAGCAGACAAGCGGGCGGACGATGCCGTCTGTCAGTCCGCGCGGAAGGCGGCTGTATGTTTTAGAAAGCTGCACGCCGATGTAGCGGTGGTAGCCTCCCCACGGCTCATCGGCACCTTGTCCGGTGAGTGCCACTTTTACGGAGCGGCCAGCAATCAGGCTGACGAAGTAGAATGCCGCTGCCGTTTCATTCCCAACCGGCTCTTCGATGTCCCACAAATAGCGTTCGTAGTAATCTTCATAGTCGCGCGCGCTGACAATCATCTCGGAATGTTCTGAGCCGAACATTCCGGCCATACTGCGGGCCTCGTGGGTTTCGTTGGTGCGCTCGCCTCCATCAAACCCGATCGTGAATGTCTTGACCGGGTGGTTTGTCAGCCTGCTCATAAGGGCCAACAGAGCACCTGAATCCACGCCTGAGCTGAGGAAAAGCCCTACAGGTACATCGCTGCGCATTTGCAGGCGCACGGCGTCTTCAACCAGCGACTGGTATTGTTCCACAAGCGTCTCGACGGACGTCTGCGTATTGATCTCCGGAACTCGCGTCCAGTAGTGCTTTATCTCTATGCCTGAGTGAGAGACACGCATCCAGTGCGCGGGCGGCAGTTTGCTGATGCCCTGAAAGAGCGTCCTGGGCGATGGGACATACCGGAGCGTGAAGAGCTGCGCCAGAGCAGTAAGATCTACATCCCGCTCGCATTCAGAGTCAGAAAGAAGGGCCTTGACCTCTGAAGCAAAAGAGAAGCGGTTTCCGCGCTGTGTGAAGTACAGAGGTTTTACACCTAAATGATCGCGAGCAAGAAACAGTTCACGCTTGTTCTGGTCCCACAGGGCGAAGGCAAAAATTCCGTTGAAGCGCAGCAGGCAATCTGCGCCCCATTGTTCATATGCATGAATGATGACTTCTGTATCTGAATTCGTTACAAAAACGTGGCCATGTGTAAGAAGCTCATCTCTAAGCTCAATATAGTTGTAGATCTCTCCATTGAAGACGATATGCAAGGAGCCATCTTCATTGGAAATCGGCTGCGCGCCACCGCTTAAATCAATAATGCTCAGGCGACGGTGCCCCAAGCCAACTTCGCCCTGAACATAACTGCCGGCGCCATCAGGGCCGCGATGCGCAAGGGTGGACATCATCGCCGCAACGTCTGTTTTCAGGACGGGCCTTCCGCCCATTTCCATTACTCCGCAAATGCCACACATCAGAAAGCCCTCCCTAATCCACGCCTCATGCCATCAAAAATGCGGCTGTTCAACAGCGCGCGGTAGTGGCGCGCCTCTTCAGAACTGACGAGCCGTTTTCTGCCGCTCAAGCGCGCAGAGAGATATCCATAGAGCATGGCCATGCCGCCCATCACAAACGGTCTGCCATGCAGGGCGCGCGCAGCCGCTTTACCGAGAAAGAAAAGCGCGCCGCCTCCAGTCCTGTAAAAGATTTCGCCGTGCATCCGATTCGTGCGCAGATAGCCGATGCCTGTTCCTTCGGGCTTGAGGTGGTCCAGCACGAGATCGTCAAAGTGGCAGGTACGCCAGCCGCGAGTTTGAGCACGGATTTCATCGAGGGTGTCCCAACCGCGCTCAGGGACAAAGCCGCCAATCTCCATAAAGCATGCAGCGCGCATCATCTTGCTCGCGCCTGCTGCGTGGTATGGAGGCATTCTTACCAGATGAGTGCGTCCGTTCTTCGTCTCCTGATATACACCCGATGCAATTCCCAGTTTCGGATCGCGTGCAAAGCGTGAAAGCATTTGTTCGAAATAGTCAGCGGGGAGGCGCAGATCGCAGTCCAGCTTTACGATGAAGCTGTATTCTGTGTCGTGCAGAAATGTCATTCCATGATTGAATGCGCGAATTACAGCAGAACCAGGCTGGCGGGCGCCACCCTGAGTTTGCACGACTGTGATCCAGTGAAAGCGCGAAGTGTATTCTTCAATGATGCTCAGGGTCTGGTCGCACGAGCCGTCATCTACGATAATCCAGCGCAGCGGCAGAATGGTTTGCCGTGTCACTGACTCAAGTGTTTCCCGGACGAACTTTTCCTCGTCCTTTACGGGAGAAACAATTACGTATGAGCCAAGCCGTTTATTATCCATGCTTCACCATGCGAACAATAGATTTCTTCATGGACTGCACTGTGCCCAGCCAGTCATATGCGCCTTCGAGTTTAGCTTGTAATAAAGCAAGATCATCAAAGCCATTCACGGGGATGCGCCGGAGAAAGAAGCGGTCAGAAGATGCATTTGCAAGACCCAGGGTTGTGCATACGCCGGACGTATAGCCATGCTTTACCAGTAAAATGCGGAGGCGTTCCGAATACGTAGAATCTGCCGGGAACGCATAGGGATGGGCGAAGCTTTGGACCGGCTTTTGCAGATGCTCTTCAATGTGCTGCTTGGAGCCGGCGATTTCGTCTTCGAGGCTGCTTTGCGGCAACTTATAAAGTTGCGGATGCGAAACGGAATGCGAGCCAAATTCGATACCAGCCTTGTCCAGTTCCTCAACTTCGCGCCATATCATGCAATCCATGCCAAGAAATTGCATGCGTTGTGTGCCGATGTATGCAGTGGGGAGGAAGACCGTTGCAGTCAACCCGTATTGCCGCAGGACCGGAAACGCACTGGTGTAGAAATCGCGGAAACCATCGTCGAAAGTAATCACAACATGCTTAGCAGCGGAACCGCACAACATTTCCGGTGCGATATCACTCATGCAAAGCGAGCGATAACCATTCCGGGCAAGCCAGCTCATCTGTTGCTCAAAGTTTTTGACGGGCGTGCGCAGCTCGTAATACGGATGGCGTTTTGACTCTGCCATTTCAGAGATGCTGTGATACATCAAAATGGGTAAACCGCGGCGCTTCAGCCAGGGCTGTGCGATATGTACCGTGATTGTTCTGTCCAGCCGAAACATGGTTTTCTCTACTTGCTCATTTCGCGCCCGTCATGCGGTTGCTTTCTCATACTCAAGGACAGCGGGACCGGATGTAAGGGCCTGCACCTGCATCTCCGGCCAACGGCGAAGCCTTTTAGAAAGTGCTGTCCTGCACCGTTCGGCAAGAGTGATGCTGTTTCCCGCTGCCCGCTTCCAAATGCTCTTATCCTGAGCAAGATGAAGGCCAAGTAACTCCCGCTGAGTGGTCCTGATTTTGCGGCGAAGCAAGTCAGCGGTCTGTGTGCGCGACGCGGCGCCTTCTCTGGCAAGCGCGCTTTGATGGACTGTCAACGATGATTCGCGTAAAGAGATGCGGTCTCTGGCGGCACGGGCCACCAGGCTCCCGTTGCTGCCGGGGTTCCATACAGCGAAAGGCTCGGTTGTGTATGCCCACGGGCCAAGCACAGCAAGGCGCAAGGCAAGGTCCCAGTCTTCCAGCAAGGTCAGGCGTTCATTGAATCCGCCACATTGAACAATCGCATCCCGTCTGACGGCAACTACCTGATTGAAGAACAGAAACCGCGAGGCCAGCACTTCGGCTGGATTTGTCCAAAGGCCATTTGCCAGCAGCGGGTACATCTCGGCCACATCGAAGGAAAGCTGATTCTTCCCGTTCGTTTCGCGCAAGATCGCATTGGTTACACAGCAGCACGCCGATGGGCCTGCATCCCGGAGCAGGTCTACCTGCCGTTTTACTTTTCCGGGGAGCCACTCGTCATCCGAGTCAAGAAACATGATGATCTCGCCTGATGACAGGCGGACGCCCTGATTTCGCGCAACAGAAGGCCCGCTGTTGGCCTGCCGTACATACAAGAGGCGCGGATACTTTCTGGCCATCAGGTCTGAAGTATTGTCAGTCGAGCCATCATCCACAACAATGATTTCGAGCGGTCTGTACTCCTGCCGCAAAACGCTTGCGATTGCGCCTTCAATCAAATGCGCGCGGTTGTATGTGGGAATGATGACACTTACGAGAGGGCCCTGCATTAATGCGCCCCTTTCAGCACGGCGAACGGTGTTTCCAGAAGGATTTTGAAATCCAGCCAAAGAGACCATTTGCGTGCATAGCGAAGGTCAAGCCTGACCATCTCATCGAAAGTTGTGCGGTTTCGTCCGCGTACCTGCCACAGCCCGGTCATTCCCGGCTTTACTTCAAGCACGCGCCGTTTGTGCCAGTAGTCATAGCATGAGACTTCATACGGAATCGGCGGACGGGGGCCAACCAGGGACATTTCTCCGCAGAGCACATTCCACAATTGCGGCAGTTCGTCGAGGCTGGTCTTGCGAAGAATTTTTCCGATGGGTGTAATGCGCGGATCGCCAGTGATTTTGAAAACTTTGTTGCCATTCTTATCTTTCTGCTGTTCGGCCCTGCCTTCGATTAAGCTTCGGCAATACGCTTCATGGATGGATGGATCATTGCCGGCCTTCATGGAGCGGAATTTGAGGAAGGTGAAGTGTTTGCCATGCCGTCCAACCCGGGTCTGCCGGAAAAAGGCAGGTCCGCGCGAGGTGCATTTGACGGCGATAGCAATCAGCAGAAAGAGCGGTGAGAGCAAAAGCAGCAACAAGGCAGATCCCGCAATATCGGCAACTCTTTTCAGGACCTGCTGCAAACGTTTTTCACGGGCCTCCAGCGAGCACAGGATGTCCGAAATGTCATCAGCGGACTCTCCGCTTCCGGAGGCGAACTCAGCAGGCAATACATATGCCGTCAGGGAAACATTCTGAATCCTGGATTGCTGTAATTGTGCGCGAAGCTTTGCCAGAATTACCCGGCGGGCCTCTTCTACCGGAGCAGTGCCTAATTCGCCGAATATGGCACCTAAAACCGTTTTCTGTTCAAACCATCCCCAGATGTCGGTTTCACGCGTAGCGGGAGCTAAGATTTCAGGGACCGCTTCCAATTCGCCCGATGTCGTTCCATTCCGCTGTTCAAACAGCACCAACAGCAATGGGCGGCGGGACCGTTCTGCGCGCCGCCACTCATGCGCCAGCTTTTGCAGGAAGGAGTCCTGGTCTTCAGTACGCCTTTTTATGGAGGCAAATGATAGCCCTGCAGCCGTTGTTGTCACCTTGCGTCTCCTCATTACGCAATGCGAAGGGGGCACACTGCGGCAATCATGAGGAGAGCAATTACTGTTCCAGAATCATGGATTTGAACATGGGAGAACACGGCAATTTGCAGGTTTTTTCAACATGAATCCCTCGGACCCGGACAAAGCGTGCAATGGTACGTGTAACGGGTCCCATGGAGCGGAAAAGATTTTCTCCGCAGCATGAAGCGGTTTTCATATATCCGTTTATCCGCTATGGGGCCGGGACGGTTGCCTGCGCTTCCGGAGAGTAGTCGCTTTCCACGCCATCGGCATTCACGGCAGTCACGACGTAATATGCTGTTTCGCCAGCCGATACCTGAAGGTCTGCATACGAAGTACCTGTTACCAGCGTGGAGGTAAGCAAAGAATAAGGGCCATTGTGCTGAGTGCCGCGATACACCCGGTATCCGGCCACATCTGAAGGACTGGGTGTCCATTGCAGGTCAACCTCATGCTGAGAAGCGCCTGTTGTGGGCGGAGTAGACGTAGATGCGCCGGAAGGAGAGGGTCTGCTGGTTCCGCAGGCGGTGAGAGATAACGAAATGCAGAACAAACAAAGGCTGCGAGAGCTTCGTCGCAAGGAAAGCCTCCGTAGAAGGAAAATGGTCCTGAATGAATGTACAGAAAAGATTACTCCGATGACTGGCAGGAAAGCATCTTTTCCCTGCGCGGCCATCGGAGAATGAAAACGGAAAAGTTACCTGGTTTCCCCAATCGCAAGGGTAAGCTCTCCCACGGCTGAGGAGAGGGCCTCAATCACATACTCCTGGTCTTCGAGTGAGAGGCCGGGATACATCGGCAGTGAAAGAGCAGTATTCGCCAATTCTTCTGTTACCGGAAGATCGCCTGCCCGGTAACCCAGGAAATCATAGGCCGGTTGCAGATGGAGGGGCACGGGATAATGAATACCTGTTCCGATACCGCGTTCCGCCAGCTTCGCCTGAATGGCATCCCGGTCTTCCACGCGGATGACATAAAGGTGGTAGACAGCCTGAGAGTTTTCTCTCTCATGTGGAAGCACAATTCCGTCCACATCAGAAAGCATTCTGTCGTAGGCGCGTGCCACAGCGCGGCGCTGGTCCGTCCACCTGGGCAGATACTTTAATTTCACATCGAGAAAACCTGCCTGAATGGCGTCGAGCCGTCCGTTATAGCCAATGGCTTCATGGAAATACTTGCGCGGTTGTCCGTGGTCGCGCAGCACGCGTACTTTGCGGGCGATTTCCGGATCATTAGTGGTAACTGCGCCTGCTTCACCGCAAGCACCGAGGTTCTTGCCTGGATAAAAGCTGAAAGCAGCGGCCCTGCCGATAGATCCGGCAGAGAGCCATCTGCCTTCACGCTGAGAGAAGTATTTCGCTCCATGCGCCTGGCAGGCATCTTCATAGACCTGCAAACCGAACTCTTCCGCGATTTCCATGATGGCGTCCATCTCTGCCATCTGGCCGTAAAGATGGACCGGGACCACGGCGGTGATGGGATTTCCGGTGCGCTGACTGAGCCGCTTGCCTGTAACCGGGTCAAGCGAGCAATTTTCCAGATAGGAGCGCAGTTTCTCCACATCCATTGTGCAGGTGCGTTCTTCAATATCAATAAATTCAGGAACAGCGCCCGCTTGTGTAATGGCTTCAGCCGTAGCGATGAATGTATTTGCTACGGTGAGCACCGTTTCGCCAGGGCGAATGCCGCCCGCCAGAAATGCAAGAAGCAGGGCGTCTGTTCCGCTGGCCACCCCAACGCAATCGGCGGCTTCACAATAAGCAGAGAAGTGCTCTTCAAAACTGCGCACAGGCCCGCCGCCGATAAACCCAGCGGTGTGGAGCGATTTGCGGAAGACCTGGACCAACTCTTCTTCCAACTCAAGGTGAGGTGTAACAAGGTCGAGGAACGGGACAATGGTTTTCATTTCATCAGCGCCTTTTCTTCGTCGAGGGAGCGCATGAGGCGCGCAGGTACTCCGGCGACGATAGTGTTGTCTGGAACATTTCTGGTGACAACGCTGCCTGCACCCACAATTGCGTTCTCTCCAATGATGACGCGGGAAAGGACCGTCACTCCGGAGCCGATGGAAGCACCTTTTTTCACCAGCGTTTTTTCCACTACCCAGTCTTTTTCTGTCTGCAACTGGCCATCTGCAGTTGTGGCGCGCGGGTAAGAGTCGTTAATGAAGGTGACGTTATGGCCGACGAAGACATTGTCTTCAATCACAACACCTTCGCAGACAAACGTGTGGCTTGATATTTTGCAATTGCGTCCAACTTTAGCATTCTTCTGGACCTCAACGAATGCGCCGATCTTCGTGTTGTCTCCAATCTCACAACCATAGAGATTGATGAACCTGGACAGTTTTACGTCCTTGCCCAGTTTTACGTCTGGGGAAATGCAGACAAAATCGTTCATATTAAGACCTGTGTTCCCCGGTTTTTTAAGGATTCGTCGGCGGCCTGCAGCATTTTCACGATTCGCAGACCAGAGATGCCGTCGTTGATGGGCCGTTTATCTTCGCGAATGCATTCGTTGAAATGCGCGATTTCCAGCTTGAGCGCCTCTGCGTTTTCAAGCTGCGGGGCCCACATGTCGCCGGAGCGGTAGCTGACGAGCAGGTCATAGATGCCCTCGCCTGTTCTGGTGTGCTTTACGCCACGATCATAGACCTTGATCTTTTCGTCGGATTCAAGGTCGTTCCAGATCAGCATCTTTTTGTCTCCGCCGACAAGTGTGGTGCGCACCTTTACGGGAGAAAGCCAATTTACATTCACGTGGGCGATCAGCTTGTTGGGATAGTAGATCGTGACAAAGGCCACATCTTCCACACCATTCACATGCTTCTGGCCAGTGGCCACGACTGCTTCGGCGCGTTCCGGCAAAAGATAATCCATGATGGCGAAGTCGTGCGGTGCGAGGTCCCAGATGACATTGACGTCATGCTGAAAGAGGCCCAGATTGACCCGCATAGCGTCGTAATAATAGATGTCCCCCAGTTCGCGTGCCTCGATCAGCTGCTTAATTTTTTGCACGGCCGGCGTGAACAGAAACGTGTGGTCCACCATGATTTTCAGGCCCTTCCGTTCGGCCAGCTCGATCAATTCTTCTGCCTGGGCGGAATTCGATGTAAAGGGCTTTTCAACAAAGACGTGCTTGCCATGAAGCAGGGCCGCCTTCGCCAGTTCGTAATGTGTCCAGACCGGAGTGACCACCGCGATAACGTCAATATGCGGTGAACGGACCATTTCCATCGCCTCGGTTGAGACTTCTACATCGGGATGGCTTTTCATGATACGGGCCAGTGCTTCCGGCCGGCGGTCACACACCATGGTGACCTGCGAGTGTTCCTGTGCGCTAAAGTTGCGGACAATATTCGGGCCCCAATATCCGTAGCCAACGACTCCAACGCGCAGTACGTCTGATCTGAGCGCGGGTTTTGGGCGTATTTCTGTCCAGGGCATTGGCATGTGCTGTAAATGCCCGAGCATCTTTACATCAAAAGACGTGTCCGCGATTACGGGACGCACGTCAACTGTTACTGGTATGTCTCCCATCCTGCCTCCGAGGGGGGATTTGCATAATTTCCGCGGTAAGCAGTGCAATCATGATGCCAAAGCATACTGGCTGATAGACATCAGCATTTCTGGTCATCGCGTTGTCTCTATGCAAGAGTTTGCTCACAGGAGGGCGCATGGTCCTTAGCAGGCAGAAGAAAATCTTTTCCTTGAGGTAAAGTGAGTTCCCCGAATAAGGGCTGGTTGCCTGTTATTCAGGCGTGCGGAAACTCATGACGGGCCCCACTGGATGGCAAAAGAAGGCCAGGAAGCCCTCTTTTGCCTCGGAAAGCAGGTTTGGTCTGGCGAATGCAAGACAGAAGCACGTATGAAAGTGTCTGTCATCCTGGGTACTCGCCCGGAAGCCATTAAACTTGCGCCTGTCATCCTGGCATTCAGAGCCAGCAGAGAGTTTGAATGTCATGTTTGTGTTACGGCGCAGCATCGCCAGATGCTAGACCAGGTGCTGGAAGTCTTTCGTATTGTTCCTGATGCGGACCTCGACTTGATGACCGAGGGCCAGACGTTGAGCGGCCTTACGGCGCGGGCGCTGACAGCGCTGGATGTGTATCTGGCGCGGGAAAAGCCAGATCTGGTCCTGGTCCAGGGCGACACTACAACGGTGTTCACGGCCTCTTTGGCCGCTTTTTACCATGGAATCCCTATCGGGCACGTGGAAGCCGGTTTGCGCACCTGGAACCTGCGGTCTCCCTGGCCAGAAGAAGCCAACCGTGTTCTAACAAGCCGTCTGGCTGGTCTGCACTTTGCTCCGACTGAAAGCGCACGGCAGAATCTTTTGCGCGAGGGTATTCCGGATGGCGACATCTTTGTTACAGGAAACACGGTCATTGATGCTTTATACCTTGCGGCAGATCGCGCGCGGGGTTCTTCGCCTGAGATTCCCGGGCTGCCTTTTGAATTGATGATGGACGGCACACCGCTAGTCCTGATCACGGGCCATCGGCGTGAAAGTTTTGGAGAAAAGCTGGAAGCGATTTGCACGGCAATCCTTGACCTTGCTGAAACCTTTCCTGAGGCCCACTTTGTCTATCCTGTCCACCTGAACCCGCAGGTCCGCAATACGGTCATGCGTATGCTATCTGCGTCATCGTCCGGAAATATTCACCTGATTGCACCGTTGTCATACCTTCCGTTTGTAGCGTTGATGCAGCGTGCGACGCTCCTGATTACGGACTCAGGAGGCATTCAGGAGGAAGCGCCTGCGTTGGGAAAGCCTGTTTTGGTTACACGCGACACAACCGAACGTCCGGAAGCCCTGGCTGGCGGAACGGTAAAACTGGTCGGTGCAGATCGAGCGGGAATTGTGCGTGAAGCATCGAGACTGTTGGGCGATGCTGCATACCTTCATGAAATGTCGCGCATTTGCCTGCCCTATGGTGATGGAAAGGCCACCGAGAGGATCCTGGCCGCGATTGCCACGCGATTTGACACAGCTCCGGTACAACAGGAAGAACTTTTGCCTGTGGCGGTGGGCCGGTAATGACGCTGCGCAAACGCATTCTCATGATCAGTCCGCTGTTTCCGCCTACGGCGGATTCCGAGGCATTCTGCGCTGGGAAAATGGCCCAGGCGCTGCGGAATACTGGCTGCGACGTAGAAGTAATTTTCTGCAGCAATTATCCGGGTGCAGTGCGCAGGGACAATTCACAGTTGTGGAAAGACTTTTCTTCTTTTTCGCACAATGTTCCGCTTTCATTCGGCAGTTGGACCAGGTCTGTTCCGTCAGCGCTGCGGTTCGGAACAGTCTTTTTCTCCCGGTGGGTGAGGGATGCCGTCCAATTGGCCGGGCAACTCCATGCGGCAAATCCATTTGATTTTGTGCAGTCCCGGTCGTTACCGATGATTGCGCATGTTGCCGGACATCACATATCGAAAGAGTTGGGCATTCCGTGGAACGCAAACATCAACGATCCCTGGGACTTTCATCTCTTTCCAGATGCGATGCGTGTGAAGTGGTCCAACCGATGCGTCCATGCCATACGTGCTGCGGCGCATTTCCAGCGTATTGGAGTTGTTTCCAGCTACTGGATGCGAAAGACGTTTCGCACTGCTGATCTGGTGACTTATTGTTCGGCGCGGCTTGAAAAGTATCACCTTGCATTGGCAGGCGTTCCGCATCGAAGCGCCATCGTGCCGCATATCGGGTGGAGCGTGCCCTGTGACGGCGGCCAAGGGCTACATCTTGTCCATGCAGGGAAATTAGGCGCGAATGAATTTACCGGCCGTTCCACCCGAACACTTCTGCATGGAATTGCCGCATTTGTTCAAAAGCGGCAGCCGGAGCATACAGAATTTCTTCTTACATTGGTTGGCCCGGAAGACCCAGAGACAGCAGGTTTGGTCCGCGCGCTCGGACTTGAGAAGTTTGTGCGCAGCATCGGGCCTGTGAGTTATGAGGAGAGCCTGCGCTGGATTGCGAGCGCTTCTGTATGTGTGCTGGTAGAGGCCCGCATGGACGAGGGAATCTTTTTCCCTTCTAAATGCGCCGACTATATCGCTGCCGGAAAACCCATTCTGGCGTTCAGCCCACAAACAGGAGTCATTGCGGACATGGCCAGTCTCGGCACCGGCATCGTGCAAATCCGTGAAGGCGACAGCGATGGCGTTGCGGCCGCATTGGAGAGATTCTGTCTTGCACAACAAAAAGGAACTCTCGAAGAGTTTGCTCCTGATGCAGCGTTGCGGTCCATGTGCTCCCCGGAAGAGGTCACAAGAGCATTTCTGGAAACGGCAGGGCCACGTCTCTCGATAGGAAGAGAAAAACAGGCCGCCAGATTTCCTCTCTGGGAAAAAACTTTCACATCCCCACAACCAGACCCAGGCAGCGCACAAAAATGACAAGATTTCTTCACCTGCTGCCAAGGCCTGTCCAGCAATGGATGCACAACAATCCCATGGGGCGGCGGCTTGCGCATGGAGCATTCTGGACCCTTTTAGGCACAATCGCTTCGCGAGTGCTGGCCATTCCTGTTTCTGTCGTCCTTGCACGCTGGATGGGGCCATCCCATTACGGCGAACTGGGTGTCATTAACAACAGCGTTGACCTTTTTATTGTTTTTGCAGGTTTTGGACTAGGCCTGACCGCGACGAAACACGTTGCCGAATTGCGCACAACAGACCCTGAGCGCGCTGGACGGGTGTTGGCGTTATCTACGGTAACTGCCGGATTTACCGCGACCATTACGGCCGTCGTGCTCTATATCGCTGCTCCCTATCTGGCGGCACATACCCTGAACGCGCCGCAGCTTACCGGTCCTCTTCGCATAGGGTCTTTGATCCTCCTGCTGGCCGCTATCAACGGAGCGCAACAGGGTGCGCTTTACGGATTCGAAGCATTCCGCACAACGGCGAAAATACAGGCAATTGTTGGCCTTCTGAACCTTCCATTCAGCCTGATTGGTTATTGGCTTGGCGGATTGAACGGCGTGCTTTGGGGCATGGTGGCGACCCGGGGTGCAGACTGGTTGCTTCGCCGCCTGGCTCTGCTGGATGAGTCCCGCAAGAGTGGCGTGCCTTTGGGCCTTAAAGGTTGGACACAGGAACTCCATGTTCTCTGGAAATACAGCGTGCCTGCGCTCTTGTCGGGCGTCATGGTTGCGCCGGTGAACTGGGTCTGCGCCGCCATGCTGGTAAACCAGCCCAAAGGCTATGCGCAGATGGGCATCTATAACGCTGCAAATCAGTGGTACGGCGCATTGCTTTTCCTGCCGACGGTGCTTGGGAGCGGGTTACTGCCTCTGCTTTCTGAGCGCATGGGGAACAAAGACAGCCACTCTTCAGGAAAAGTTTTGCTCTTTATGCTTCGCCTGAATGCGGTCATCGTCCTGCCCGCGGCATTCCTTGGTTCAGCACTTAGCCCCTGGATCATGCGGCTCTACGGCCCGGCATATGCGCATGGATGGTCCACGCTGGTTGCGGTATTGTTCACGGCGGCCGTTTTTGCTGTCCTCATTCCGGTAGGAGATGTTATTGCCGCATCCGGCCGCATGTGGACCGGCACGGTCATGAATGCAGGCTGGGCCGCAGTTTTCATTGCAGGCACGGCGGTGCTCGTCCATCGAGGAGCCTTCGGGCTGGGGCTTGCACGGCTTATTGCCTACATAGCACACGCGATCTGGACCATCGCTTTTGCATGGATCCTGATCACGCGGGCAAAGGCGAGTCAGCAGGCAATTTCTTCGGCTGCGATTACTGCCGGAAGTGAGGCCGCATGAGGAAGTGCAATTTCCTGCACATCTTTGGCGTGGACGATCCCCGGCCGAACAATCAACACGAATGGCACGTCACATGCAAGTCTCTGCGTTGAGGACAAGGCCAGTTTCCGCACGACTGGAAGCAAAACAATGAAAAAAACACTGCTTTTCGCAATTGCACTCTGCCTGATGGTCATGCGTCCGGCGCAAGCACAGAACGCAGGCTGGATGGACCCCGCCTGGTTATACCGTAATCCGGTCACGATCAATAACCCGAGCGGTACAGCGCTCTCACAATTCCAGGTGAACATCCATCTGGGCAGTGAAACGAACTTTGGGGCGGCGAAAAGCGGCGGGGCCGATCTGCGCGTGACTGCGAGCGATGGAGTGACACAGCTCCCGTTCTGGATTGAGAGCTGGAACGCTTCGTCCTCGCAGGCAAGTATCTGGGTCAAGGTGCCAAGCATTCCCACTACGGGCACAACGCTCTTTATTTATTACGGCAATCCCAATGCGGCGTCTGCTTCAAACGGCAATAACGTGTTCGAGTTCTTCGACGATTTTGAAACACCCTACGGCACGCAGACTGGGTATTTTGCCCAAAGCAGCCCCACAACTGTAATGGTGCAGGACCAGACGTGGGAGGCCAATCCTCCGCATACGTTAAGCGTGGTGCAGGCAAACCAGAATGGTTATACATATTCCGGCTACTACGGCACATACCAATGCGATGGCATCGGTCTGGCCTATAGTAATGATCTGACACACTGGACAAAGTACACCGGCAATCCGCTCATCAGCGGCGGGCGCTGGCCCACCGTGCAACTGGTCAATGGTGTGTACTACATGCTGTATGAAAAGAACTTTTGCACCAGCAGCAGCTATATCGAGCTGGCCACCAGTACAGATGGGCTCCATTTCACGGACGTGAAACCTATCGTGAAAGCACAGTCTGGATTAAGAAACCAGAACCCGAACCTGTTCTTCAATCCAAACGATAATCTCTGGTACCTGTACTACTATCACGGGGATGATTCATCGAACTTCAATATTTATGTGAGAAGCGCATTTTCGATCACCGCTCTGGATACAGCTTCCACAACTACTGTGCTGAGTTCAAAGGCAAAAATGGCCGCCCCCAGCATGTTTTATTACAACGGGAAGTACTATCTTTCTACTGAAGGAACCGATCCTACCCAGCAATGGGTCACGATAGTGTATTCGAGCTCTTCTCCTAAATCCGGCTTTACTCTTGTGCCCGGGAA
>DASRBV010000274.1:0-14907 GCA_035653455.1 Pseudacidobacterium sp.
ATCAGAACTCAAACGAACGCAGCCAGGAGCTTCGCCCCTGGCTACACCAGTACAACTGGCACCGGCCCCATGGTAGTCTCGGCTGGTCGCCGCCCGTCAGCCGATCAGCTCTCGATCGGAACAACCTGTTGAGACTCCACATCTAGAAGAAACAGTGTTCAGCCTCATGATTTTTCAAAGTAAGAAAAGCAGAGCGAAGCGTCAGTGAGTCGTGTTGTCGGTTGGCTCAATTCACGCCATATGTGAAGAAGATGAACGTCGCCATGACCGTTCTCTGTGATGGTCTGCTCTGATCATCCACTTTGAGGGATGAGCATGAAGGTTAAGCACCAGCCTTTTGCGCCAGAGCAGGAGAAAAATACCGGGCACAGAGCAAAAAGTTCACAATTGCTCGCAATTTGTAGTCAAACGAAGCAAATCACTTCGGAAGTGAGGACAAAGGGCCCTATGCACGGGATCTGAACGACCAGGAGATTTGTGCCTCTTTTTGGCGTCTAGTGAGGCCTGAGATAGCGGATGCCCATGTGCAGACATCGGCGTCAATTGCTCGTGCCCCACAAGCCAACTATGCCGGTTCGGAGACGTCTTGACCTCGTTCTTTGATCACGTTACGTTGATCACGCTGGCCGTTCGGAAGAACTTTGCCGGGGGTGAAAAAAAGCTTTTCCAAAATATCTCCTGGAACTGTCCGAGCAGTATTACCTACTGTGCGGGCAAACACAAAATCTGAGTCTCCAGCTAAAGTTCGGGATACGCTGGAGCGCGAGAAGGAGCCAAAGCCAATCTCACCGGTGCTTCGGTCCTGGCTTGACGGGGTCATCATCCCGATAATCGTGAGGGAACTTCTTGGTGATTAGATACGTTATTTATGCACGATATTCCTCGGATCAACAGTCGCGCTGTTCCATTGCAGACCAGCAGCGCAAGTGCAGGGAATATGGTGTTCGCGAGGGTTGGCATGAGGTGAGGGCCTACGAGGATGAAGCCGTCTCCGGTGTAGGCTCAGATCGCGTCGGCTTGGAAAAACTCATGGCAGATGCTTGTGACCCTCTGCGGGATTTCGATGTGATTCTCGTCGATGACACCTCCCGGCTTAGCCGCTCACTGCCGGAAGTAGTAACGCTCCACCAGCGTCTCTCACATCACGGCGTTCGGGTCATCGCCGTTTCCCAGGGAATTGACACCGAGCATGAGCAGAGCGAGGTTCTCATTGCTATGCACGGCATCACCGACAGCTTGTACGTGAAGGAACTTGCGAAGAAGACACACCGAGGGCTAGAGGGCAAGTTTCTGAATGGCTTGTCAGCGGGCGGGCGCTGCTTAGGTTATGCTTCGGTCCCGGTCGAGAGCGGCGGAGTACGCTGGGTAATCAACGAAGAAGAAAAAAAGATTGTTATTGAAATATTTGAACTGAGCGCAGGGGGTTCTTCGCTGAAATCGATCGCGGGGATTCTTAATGAGAGTAAGATCCCTCCGCCGCAGAAGCGAGCCGATCGTCCCCATCCGACATGGTGCCCTTCGGCAATCCGGGAGATCCTACGCCGCGAACTTTACATAGGCAAACGCATTTGGAATCGACGAAAGTATGTCAAGACGCCAGGAACGAATAAACGGGTGTCGCGACTTAGACCGCGAAGTGAATGGAAGGTGCAAGAGGTTCCAGAACTCCGGATCGTGAGCGATGAACTGTGGATCCGCGTCCAGAAGCGTCAAAATTTTCTGAAGGAGAGATACGCAGAGAGCGGACGTAAGCCGGTCAATCGGGCATCCTCATCTGCGTATCTTTTCTCTGGATTCCTCAGGTGCGGCTCTTGCGGTGCGAACCTGATCATAGTCTCGGGTAGTGGTAAAGGGGCGAGGTATGGGTGCCCACAGCATTGGAACAGGAGGGCATGCCCCAACAGAATTACAGTCCGCAGCAACGACGTTGAAGTTCAGCTTCTTGCCGGGCTACAGAGTGAGGTGCTCAGCGACAAAGTGGTCGATGCTGTGGTGGAAGGCGCATTGCGGGCCGTTCGCAAGCGAGATACCAGCAGTCATCACGTAGTCAGAATCCGCGAGTTGGAGGCCGAGATCAAGCGGTTGGTTTTGGCGATTGCGAAGTTGGAAAACTCTGACGCGATGCTCAGTGCTGTCACAGAGCGAGAAACTGAACTTCGGGAACTGAAGGCAGCAAGGGCCTTCAAGACTGAATTAACTGAAGAGGCTATCCGTTCCTCCGTTCACAAAGCGCTATCCGATATTCCTGAATTACTTAAGAAAGCGCCTGAAAAGGCAAAAGCCAAATTGTCGGAGCATCTGAACGAAATCGAGATGATTCCGCAGTCAAATGGCTCGTATCTTGCTCTTGGAGAATGGGACCTGCTCGGAGTCCGGGGGCCAGTGTTGGTTGCGGGGGCTGGATTTGAACCAGCGACCTTTGGGTTATGAGCCCAACGAGCTACCAGGCTGCTCCACCCCGCACTTCAATATTAACAACCGTTAACGAAGCGGGTCAAACGAGCAGCCTGTACATCTCGGTATGCAGTGGAGTGTGGCGCAAAATGGCAGCACCCACCACGGTTTTCACTCAGAAAAGCAGCTTCACTCCGAACTGTATCTGCCGTGAAGTGGTTGCCGTTGTGGTAATGACTCCTGCGGTTGGCGACGGAGCCGAGGAGGCAGACGAATACACCACTGTATTGGGCGTTCCAAAATTGGTGTGGTTCAGGATATTGAAAAATTCGCTGCGGAATTGTAGATCCAGCTTCTCGGTGATTGCCGTGTTCTTGCGCAGAGAAATATCCAGGCTTGAAAGCCCCGGGCCTGTCAGCGTATTGCGCCCCAGATTTCCATACGTTCCAGAGACAGGAACGATAAACGCATTCGGATTGAAATACTGGGATGGTTTGCCCTCAATCACTTTGCCGCGAAAATCAGGGTTTACGGAAGGTCGTACCGGGTTTCGGCTATCTCCGTTATTGGACGGATTAAAGCCAAGCTGCGGCGTAAAGGGAAGTCCGGATTGCAGGTTCACAATGGCGCTCGTGGTCCATCCACCGATGACTTTCTGTTGCCAGAAGCCGCCGCCATGCAGCCAGTGCTTGCTTTGCCCGAAAGGAAGCTCGTATGTTCCGTTGATCACGGCAAGGTGACGCACATCAGTATTTGCCGGGCCGTAATCCCAGTCAGGCCGCGCAGGATACATCACAAACCCAGGAGCATTTGCACCAACACTGGAGTTCCATGCTGTGCCTTCATCCAGATTCTTTGAGAAGGTGTAAACGCCTCGTAGCTGAAGGTCATTCTGAAAGCGGCGGTTTACGTCTACTGTCAGGCCGTTATAGGAATTGACGCCACGCGATATCCACGTAGTGCTGTTTGCCAGATTTGGATTGGCAAGTGGCGAGCCTTTCGGGTAGTAAACCGTTCCGGCAGCAAGCGTAGAAGGGCATGGCGAAGCAGGGCAGATGACTGGAACCGGCTCATTCAAATCAGCAGAAAGAATCTGATGATAACCATGTGATCCGATATAGCCAATGGTGAGTGATGTTGCAGGAGCGATTTGCTGCTCGATATTCAGTGACCACGAAAGCAGCGTAGGAGTATGCGCGTCCGGCTCAATGCCGCTGGGTGAGACCCGTCCGCCGGAGGGCGCAGACTGTCCGGGCACAAAATGAAGGTTTGCGACCTGGATGTTCTTGTAGCTCTGCGTGGTATTGAATGGCGCGTTCTGGTCAAGGCGATAGTCAAGGCTGTCGAGCAGCGCACGGTAAATACCGAAGCCTGCATGAACGATCGTTGTTCCATTCTGCCTTGGCGACCAGGCCAGACCAATACGCGGCTCGGGAAGAAACTTTGCGCGGTTTTCAGTGAATGCTGAGTCACCGACGCGCGGGTTTGTTTCGAGCACACCGTTTTGATCAAAGATGTAATTCGATGCGCGTCCTTGCGCCTCGTTCCATCCATTCGTTGATTCAAAACGGAAGCCAAGGCGCAATTCCAGGTTTGGCCATAAGCGCAGTGTGTCCTGCACGAAGCCTGCCCCTTCGAGTGAGCGCCAGCCCAGCTCAGTGGGCGAAGGAACAACGGTGAAGGTGGAAACCGTCCCGTTCAGGAATGCACTCAGGCTGCTGAAGGACGCCTGTCCATACTGATATTGCGCCAGGTTGCTGTTTGATTGGATGCGTTGCAGCCAAATGCCTGCTTCCAGCTGGTTCTTTCCATGCGAGATGAAGACGTGGTCGTCCCACGTAAAGAGATTGCGCACTGCATGCAAATTGCTGCCTGCATTCGTGCCTGCAAGGCTGATTTGCGATGCGCCATTCAGCGCGGTCCCACCGCCAATCACGATGGCCCCGATAGGCTTGCCAGCGACCCATCCCTGAACGTCAACGGGAGTTTCTCCTGTAAAGAAGAATGCGCCTCGTGAAAAACCAAAACGCAGAGTATTCAGAAGATTGGAAGAGAAAATATGCTGTTCCTGTGCGCTCAGTACCTGCTCACGCAGGTCTGTATCTACAGTGCTCAGCGGGTTTACCGTTGGGGTTTTTGCGGTGCTGTCATCGAGGGTATAGACAGCGAAGGCCGAATCCTTCTGCGAGATGTTGTAGTCAAGCCGTGTTGTGCCGAAGTCTTCACGAATGCGTTGAAGTGGATGATTGAATGCTTCTGCAATTCCGCCGCCAAGCTCCGGGCCGTTTTGTACTGGCCAGAGTGTAAGCAACGGTTGTACACTGGCGACGGCCTGTGCGCGCGAAGCATTATCAGGCACAAGCGTCACATTTGAGAGGCCCAGGTTTTGACGAAAGCCTTCATAGTTTCCAAAGAGCAGTAACTTGCTTTTTACCAGCGGACCGCCCAGCGCTCCTCCGAATTGATTGCGCTGAAAGATGGGAATGTTTCCCTGGTCGAAATAATTGCGGGCATCGAGGGCACTGTTGCGCAAAAACTCAAAAGCGCTGCCGTGCAATTGATTTGTGCCCGATGCCGTTACAATGCTCACCTGTGCCCCGGTGCGCTTGCCATACTCTGCGCCGTAGGTGTCATACACAACATTGAATTCGCGTACTGCATCTACGCCGAGCAACTGGCCGCTTACACCTCCCGGCGTGACGTTAATTTCAGATGCGCCAGTATATTCAATTCCATTCAGCAGAAAGAGATTGTCCTGAGGGCGGCGTCCGGCAACGGCGAACATATTTCCAGGAGAAGAATTGGTTGTGCCTACGGACCCGGAGCGCTGCCCTGTGTAGTTCACCACAGCGGGATTCAACGTAATCAGCTCGTCGAAGCTGCGGCCGTTCAGTGGGAGTTCCTTTACCTGGCGCTCATTTACAAGGCCGGAGACAGGCTGGGTTGTGGGGTTGACCGTTTGCGGCGTATCGGTGACAGCAACTTCTTCGTGCACCTGGCCTACGGCAAGTGAGAAGTCCACGACTGCACTTTGCCCGATGACCAGATTTACACCGCTGCGCGACTGTGTGCTGAAGCCATCTTTTTGGGCAATGACTTCATAGCGTCCTATAGGGACCGAGGGTACAGCATAGTGGCCTTCGCCGTCGCTGGTGACTTTGCGTTCCACTCCTGTCTCCAGATTGTGGACGATGATGGTTGTTTGCGGGACTGCGGCCCCGGAGGCATCCCGGATCGTTCCTGAGATGGTCGCGCCCACTACCTGGGCATCTGCATTTGCCGCAAAAATCGAAAACACCACTATCAACAAATAGGGGAAGAAACTTTGAACGCGCATGCGTTCGCGCTTCATAAAAAACTCCTCAGATCAAAATTCGTGAAAAACAAAGAAAAGGCAGGAAGGGTCAACAGCCCATGAGGACTGGGTTCGGCAGGTATGTGAATAAAAGCTCTAACATGCTTTACTCGAAACCAGAGAAGAACCAGGGAAATTTTTATTTGCGGCGGAACGGCAGGAGAGATTTAGTTCGCGCGCATACACGACGGAGCACAGTTGCCGACGCAACAGGTACAGGGTTCGCTGCTCCGAACTGGATACATAAAAAAAGTGTAATGGCATAAAGGATTGCAGGTCAATTGTGATCTGCAATTTGCCGTGCTGCCTTGCGGCCTTCCCTTATCAGGTCAGGAAGGCCTACACCGTAGTAGGCATTACCGATGAGATACAAGCCGGCGAACGATTGTGCCAGGTCGGCAAGCTGCTTCATACGGGCCATGTGTCCGACGGCATACTGGGGCAGGGAACGCGGCCAGCGGCGTATGACCGTAAATGATGCTTCCGGCAAGTCACCAAGTAAGAGAGAGAGCTGCCGGCATGCAAGTGCAGCAACCTCTTCATCTGTTCGTTTTAGCAATTGCGGAGCATCCTCACCACCAAAAAAGGCGCGCAGAAGCACAGCGCCATCCGGCGCGCGATGCGAAAATTTTTGGTCTACGAAAGTACAGGCGAGCAACTGGGGATCGCGCATCTGGCCTGGTTTTGCGGGAGGCACAAGAAATCCGAATCCACGTGGAATGCGCATGCTCTTTGCCCGCTCTGGAGGGAATGCAAGGGCAATGACGATTGCGGAGGAGGCGTCCATCGCAAGCAATTCATCGAAGGCAAAATCGAGAGGGCGAAGCAGAGAGCGCGTTACATCTGCCGGAGCCGCGACAATGACAGCATCGAACTGTTCGCTTCCAGCAGTGCAAGAGACACTCCATCGGCCGTTGTTCCATGAGAGCCCAGATACAGGCATGCCCAGACGTACAGATGTTGCAGGCAAGGCCTCGGCCATCCGATCAATCAATGTCTGCAGTCCGGGTTTGAGCGTAGCGAAGATCGCAGATTTTTCAGATTCATGTATATGTTTCTGCAGGGCTGTCATCAGCGAGCCATGCTCACGCTCCATCTTGATAAAAGCTGGCATTACAGCGCGTGCGCTGAGCCGGTCAATGCTTCCACCAAAAACACCTGCAAGCAATGGAGCCGCAATGGTGTCTGTGACTTCATCCCCGAAATGCCTGCGTACAAAGCTGGAAACAGATTCATCTGTATCCTCGGCAGGCGCGCTGGCCTTCAATTCTGCAGCGCGTCCGGGTTCGCGCAGGTAGGCCCGTTTCGCTTCTTCGCTGAAAAGCGGCGAATGGAGCAGCGCCTCTATGTTTGCAGGGACCATCATGCGCATGCCGTCGGGCATGGGAACAAGGCTTTTTCCCTGCACAATGTAGGTCTGCCGCAAATGGTCGTTGGATGGAATGATTTCGCCGGCAAGCCCAACTTCGATGGCAAGCTCGCGCGCCCAGGGCTTTTCTGCGACCCAGGAATCAGGGCCGCACTCGACGACGAATCCATCGCGACGCACCGTTTCGATGATTCCGCCAAGACGTTGCGTGGCCTCGTACAGCACAAACTCTTTGCCTGTGCGGGCAAGCTCATACGCTGCAGAAAGGCCGGCAATACCTCCGCCGATAATTGCAGTCCTCATGATGCAAGCTGCGCCAGACCCTGCCGCGCGATATCAGCCAGAGCTCCAATCAGCAGCGGCGAGTTGTTCAATGACTCAGGGCGCTCGATGCGCATACCAAGCTGTTTTCCGAACTCACGGAAGGCAATATCTATGTCGTACAGAACCTCTATGTGGTCGCAGAGAAATCCGATGGGCTGAATCACAACTGCCTTGTGTCCTTCTTGATGCAGTGCAGTCAATGTTTCTTCTACTGTAGGGCCAAGCCAGGGACCGCCTGACATGCCCTGGCTCTGAAATGCGAAGCGCCAATGGCGCAATTCGGGAACCCTCTCCGCAACAGAGGCGGCTGTGCGTTTTGCTTCTTCAGCATATGGATCGGCAGGTTGTCCATCATGCGCTTCCACTGTTCTCTGCGGTACGCTATGCGCAGTAAATACGACAGGAACAGGAGCGCCAGTCTCGTTCGAAACGCGTTCCCACACCGGACGCAGGCGATCGGCAAAGGCCTCGGCGAGCAGCGGATGGTCTGCCCATGCTTCGATAAAGAGGATTCTCATGCGGTCCTCTACAGCCTGCATTACGGCCCGCTTGTAAAGACCGACGCTGGTGCGTGAGTTCTGCGGAGCCAGACAGATGACCACAGCAGATGTGGTTCCATCTTCCAGCATCTGCTTTACAACATCTGCAATGTAAGGACGCCAGTTACGCATGCCCACATATACGGGAACTCCGAGTTCCTTTGCCAGCAAGCGGCCCTGCTCCTGTGTAAGCTTCGTCAGCGGGCTTTTGCCAATCATGGACGTACGGTGACGCACTTCCTCAATCACTGCGTCAGGAATGGGGCGGCCACCAGTCACGTTGCGCAGATATTCGGGTACTTCGTCGAGCGAATCCGGAGTGCCATGTGCCAGCAGAAGAACAGCCATGCGGTCAGCCATGCTTCACCTCACTGGACAGTTCACGCACAAAGCGCACAACGTGCTGCACATTTTCTACAGGCGTTCCCGGAACGATGCCATGTCCAAGATTGAAGATGTGCCCAGGCCTGCCTGCGGCTTCATGCAGAATCTGCCGCACGCGTTTGCGGATCAACTCTGGCTCGGCAAAGAGCGTGATGGGGTCCAGATTTCCTTGCACGGCACAGGAGTAATCCAATGCGCGCCATGTGTGTCCGAGCGGAGCGCGCCAATCAAGCCCCAGCACGTCAGCTCCGGTTTCGCGCATTGAGGGGAGAAGGCTTGCCGTTTCCACTCCAAAATAAATTACTGGGACGCCAAGCGATTGCACCTCGCGCACAAGGGTCCTGGTTTGAGGAAGGATGAAATCGCGATAGTCTTCGATGCTCAGTACCCCGGCCCAGCTATCGAATATCTGGATGACATCGGCCCCGGCCTCAACCTGCTGTTTTGTGTATTCGCGGAGTACCTTCGTTAGTTTGTCCATCAGACTGCGCCACACAGCGGGCTGGCGATACATCATCTTTTTGGTTTCGATATAGTTGCGCGAGCTGCCACCCTCTATCATGTAGCTGGCAAGGGTGAAAGGCGCTCCGCAAAACCCAATAACTCCGATGCGGTCTTTAAAATGCGCCGCAACTTTTTCAATGGCCTCGGCCACATACCCCAGTTCAGAAGCACGGTCTGTGCGCAAGCGGGCCACATCTTCAGCCGTGCGAAGAGGCGTATGGACTACAGGTCCTTCACCTGCCTGAAATTCAAAGTCCAACCCCATAGGCGTGAGCGGAAGGAGCAAATCCGCAAAGATGATGGCTGCGTCCACATCAAGTTTTTCTGCGGCCGTGATTGTCACCTCCGCAGCAAGCGCCGGGGTTTTGCAGATTTCCAGCAGGGAATGGTGCTTGCGGACGGCCTGATATTCCGGCATATAGCGCCCCGCTTGCCGCAAAAACCACACTGGAGTGCGGTCTACGGGACGGCGCAGGCAGGCACGCACAAAACGCGTACCTGAAGTAAGGGAATCAGCTTCAATCTGTAAGTGCGAAGTACTTTGTTGCATTGCAGAGACCACTCTTGAGAGTAGCATTGATTGGAGATTTAACCTCGCATTCAGCCTGTCTAAGGCTTTTGCGTAGGCCGCAGCAGTACTTCACTGACAAAAGACTGCGGGGCCTGTGTGACCAGCATGGCGACGACATTTGCTACGTCTTCCGGCTGGATTTTTTTGTTGGGGTCTTTGCCGCTGCTCACGTTGAAATGCGTGTTGACAGACCCAGGTGCGATAACCGAAACGCGGATGTTATACGGGCGCAATTCCTCTGCAAGCGAGTATGTCAGACCATTCAGGCCCCATTTTGAGGCAGAGTAGGCTGCTCCGTCAGGCAATGGGTTGTGTCCGGCGAGCGATGAAATATTGATGATGTGGCCAGAACGGGTAGTGATCATTATCGGCGCGAAGGCGCGGACCATCAGATAAGGGCCGCGCAGGTTCGTTCCCATCAGAGTGTCCCATTCATCAGGTGTGGTTTCATGCAGGGGTTTTCCTGTCAAGCCAATCCCGGCGTTATTCACCAGGATGTCGCATCGGTGGTACCGGCTTTGCACATGCGCTGCAAGGCGCGTAACAGAGGAATCATCCAGCAGGTCGAGATGGGCTGTTTCTGCGATGCCGCCCTTGGCACGTATATCCAGCTTTACGCGATCGATCTGCGCAAGGTCCCGTCCTGTCAGGACAACGGTGGCCCCCATGACAGCGAGACGCTTGCTGATGGCTTCTCCGATGCCGCGCCCGGCCCCGGTAACGACTGCGACTTGTCCGTTGAGTTCTGGCATATCTTTTTAAAGATGCGCGTCCCGTGGTCCAGGTGACAGGGGACGCGCAGCCGATTAGCGGTATTGGTGTTCTGCTGGACGGGTTTCTCACCTATAAGTGACCCATTCGTCCATCAAACCGATATTCTACGTATGCATCGTTTTTATGAAAACGCGTCTGGACAAATTGCTGGTGGCGCGTGGCTTTGCGCCGACGAGGGAGCGCGCGCAGGCGCTGGTCCTGGCTGGACGGGTGCTGGTGAATGAGCAAAAGGAAGACAAGCCGGGACACAATGTTCAGGAAGACGCAATCGTCCGCATTCTTGGTGAAGACCTGCGTTATGTGGGCCGCGGCGGCCTGAAGCTGGAAGCCGCCATCAAACACTGGAAGATTGATCTTGCAGGGCGGTTTTGTCTGGATGTAGGCGCGTCTACGGGTGGTTTCACTGACTGTATGTTGCAGCATGGAGCAGCGCGCGTGCTGGCAGTGGATACAGGATATGGGCAGATTGCACAGAAGCTGCGCGACGACCAGCGAGTGCAGTTGATGGAACGGACGAATGCGCGCCATCTGCAACCGGGAAGCCTGCCGGAAAGCATCAGTTTTCTGGCAATGGATGTGTCGTTCATTTCGGCAACGCTGGTGTTGCCCGCGGTCCGGGCGGCTGCGCCGGGCCTGACAGAAGCTGTAGTGCTGATAAAGCCCCAGTTTGAAGCTGGGCGCGAGCATGTAGGCAAGGGAGGCATTGTGCGCGATTCGGAAGCCCACGCTATCGCCATTGAAAAGGTGCGAGGATGTGTTGATTCATTGGGTGGGCAAGGGACGGAGGTGATGGAATCCCCTGTTCTGGGCGCGGAAGGGAACAGAGAATTTCTGCTACATGCACGTTTCCTCTGAATCCGGCGCGAATCATCTCTGACCTTTCGCACCGCTGCGAGTACACTGGACTTTCATGCGACGCATCGCCATCATCTCAAAGCCGCAAAAAGAGGAGTTGACGACATTGCTGCCCCAGCTTGTGCTGTGGCTGCGTGCGCACGGATTCACCCCTGTGCTCGACCCTGTAAGCGGCAATTACGCGCAGGAAAAGAATGTGGTGCCCCGCGGTGAATTACCTGAGCAAAATCCGGAATTGGTGATCGTGCTTGGGGGGGATGGTACGCTGCTGGCGGCCGCGCGCGTCTTTGCTAAAACCAGCGTCCCAATTCTAAGCGTAAACCTCGGGTCGCTGGGATTTCTGACAGAAGTGCGCCTGGGGGACCTCTATTCTACGCTGCAGGGATGGTGTGATGATTGCTGCGCGATTGATACGCGCGTACTTCTGCACAGCGAACTCTGGCGCGATGGAAAGATGGTCGCAGACCACGAAGCCTTGAATGATGTCGTTGTGGCCAAAGGCGCCATTGCCCGCATGGTCAACTTCACCATCCGGCTGGACGGTCAGCTTGTGGCGGCCTTTCGCGCCGACGGGGTGATTGTTTCCACACCTACCGGATCAACAGCCTATACGCTTGCCGCAAATGGCCCCATTGTTGTGCCTAACGTAGATGCGCTGGTGCTGACGCCGGTGTGTCCTCACCTGCTGACGCTGCGTCCGCTCGTAGTACGCGGTGATACGAGCCTGAGCGTGTGCGTCGAGGGTGTTCCCGACCAGACTTATTTGACCGTGGACGGCCAGGAGGCGGTCCCGTTACGTCTGGGAGATGAACTACGCTGCCGCCGTTCTGACCACTACGTGCGTCTGGTGCGTATGGGATCTACCGGATTCTTTGATGTGCTGCGCTCGAAGCTGAAGTGGGGAGAGAGATAAAGCACAGCAGGCGTCATTCCGTAGAGGGCATAATTTACGACATTTTCACAGTGCAGTGTCACCGGCTCCCTGCTGGCCGTGTGGCAACCGTAGTTTCGGGGCATGGTTCAGACTATCTTTGAAAATGCTATAAGGCAAAAAAAACGGCCCCTCGGGGGAGGGGCCAATCTGCCTTGGTTCTCTCGTTGTGTGAGAGCTTGGTTGCGGACCTTACGTTCTTGTTATTGTTGTGGAACCGCTGGCTGCGACGCAGCACCCTGAGGGGAGGGCTGCGCGGAAGACTGCTGCGTCGCACCAATCGGCGAACCCGCATTCGAGGATGTCGAGTTCAAGGCCGCTAAACTGTTCTGCATTGTGGAAACCCGCACGGCGCTGCCGGAAATGGTCTCACCGCTGTCGGTTTTCATTTTTGCGTTGCCCATCGCAACCTGATGGATGCGATAGACCGGAATCTGCTTTTCGGTCACGAGATAGCGGACAACAGCATCAGCCATGCGCTGAGAGCTTTGAATTCCAGCCTGCCCGCGTACCGGCGAGTGGCCTTCTACCTCAATGATGTAACCTTTCTGACCCTGTGCCTGAGTTGCGATCTGGTCAAGGGCATCTTTGGCCCTGGCATTCAAAACGGACTGCCCTGGGCGGAAACGAATAATCGTATCGTTGACTTTCTGATACTGATCCAGTCCAGCAATCGTGGTATTCAGCTTGTTGGACTGGTCGCTGGCCTGCTGTGCCAGTGTATTGGCCTGCGTTGCAGTGGAATTTGCCTGCTGCGCAGTTTGACTGGCCTGGTCGGCAGTGCTCTGCGCCTGACGAATTCCTGCCTGCGCCCGCGAGTCAACGTCTTTAATATCGTTGGCGTTCTTTGCTGTCAGTTGATCCAGTTCGTTCAGACGGTCTTTTACAGGATTGAGTTGCCTGTTGACCCACTTTTTCCGGGCGAATGGATTCATATGCCCCCAGAAGCCTTCGTTCGACTTGGTGGGCAGCGGCTGTCCGGTCGCATAGGTGCTGTTATTGTTCGGGTTCATGCCATTGGCCGATGTCCCGGTCTGCACCTGAGCGCTGGAGGCCGAGGAGGGGGCTGTCTGCTGATCTGACTGGGCGTGCGCCAAGGCCGGAAGGCCCAGACTTGCAGCAAGAATCAACGCAGCAAATGCTTTGAGATCGAGTTTCCTGTTCATTTTGTTCTCTCTCATATTCATCACCGTTTGTATCCCTTTACGTTATGACTCGCGTGGAACACACTCCGGATGCTGCGCAGCGTCCCGTTCACAGAGAGAATTAGCAGTTCAGGTGCCAAAGTCGGAAGTGTCGGAAAAGAAATTGTTAATGGTTTTAATTTCATGTACTTGCACAAGAAATCCATTCATCTAGGACCATTCGGGTCGTGTGCTTTCTGTGGCCTCTGCCAACTTTTACATGGTCACTTTTCCTCTGTGCCGGAAATTTTTGCTCGGCATTCACGTTGGGCTGAGGGTCCTGGAAAAAGGACAGAAATCCAAGTGCCATTCAGGCGAAAGTAATGCGAAAATTCGAGCAGTGACTGTCCGTAAGATCATCCACGTTGATATGGACGCGTTTTACGCCTCGGTGGAGCAGAGGGACGATCCCAATCTGCGCGGAAAGCCCGTGATCGTTGCGTGGCGCGGGAACCGGTCAGTGGTCTGCGCCGCATCGTATGAAGCCCGGAAGTTTGGTGTGCATTCGGCCATGCCTGCGGTCCGGGCCGAACGCCTTTGTCCGGATGCTGTTTTCGTTTCCCCTGATTTCACCCGCTACCGGGCTGTTTCGCGCCAGGTACGGGAAATTCTTCAGCGACACACGGATTTGATTGAGCCTCTGTCGCTGGATGAGGCGTATCTCGACGTGACGGAAAACAAAACCGGACTGCCTACGGCGACGCGTGTGGCCATAGCAATCCGCAAGCAGATTCGGGAAGAGTTGAATCTGACCGCCTCTGCCGGAGTTGCTCCGAACAAGTTTCTGGCCAAGATTGCCTCGGACTGGAAGAAACCGGACGGGCTTTTTGTCATCCAGCCGGAGGAAGTGGACAGTTTTTTGCTACCACTTTCTGTTGGGCGCATTCCCGGAGTCGGCAAGGTGACGCAGAAGCACCTGGAGCAGATCGGGGTGAAGACGATTGCCCAACTACGAAGCCTGGAGCTTTCCTTGCTGGAAGAGCATTTTGGCCGTTATGGGCACCGCCTTTATGAACTGGCGCGTGGGATTGACCTCAGTCCCGTGATTTCTGACCGGCCAACGAAGTCCATTTCCGCAGAAGACACCTTCGAGCGTGACATGACGCTGGACGAGACAGGAGAAATCATCCGGCGTCTTGCCGAGAGAGTATGGTCGGCATCACGCAAAGATGCCAGGCCAGCACGTACTGTGGTGTTGAAGCTGAAGACGGCGGAATTCCGGATTCTGACCCGCAGCCACACACTTACAGGTCCTCTTGCTTCCTGCGAGGAGCTGACAAGCATCGCGCTCTCACTGCGCGAACGCGTTGGCTTGGGTCCGGAGCAGCGGTTTCGGCTGGTGGGGGTGGGACTGCACAATTTTCGTGATCCGGAGGACCCACAGGAACAACCGGCTTTGTTCGAGGCTTGAATGCGCGTCTACATAATAAAAGCCATGCCCCGGCCTTGAGGGCCGGGGAGATCGAACATTCATCAGCAACGGACAATTTTGGGCGAGGAGATGCCCTTTGTGGCGTTGCGGGTATCTACTACCAACTGCGATTCGCGGACGATGCGCTCGTAGTCGTAATCAGAATGGTCGGTGGCGATGAGGACGCAATCGAATTGAGACAGATCATCGAGAGGCGTGCAGTGCATGTCCAGGTTGTAATGACGGCCGCGGCCTACATAGGGGAAGAAGGGATCGTTGTAGGAGACAATGGCGCCTTTCTGACGGAGCAAT
>DASRBV010000275.1:0-2102 GCA_035653455.1 Pseudacidobacterium sp.
CGGAATTCGAATGATCGTAAGTTGTTGAAGGATATGGTAGGCACGAGCGGATTCGAACCGCTGACCTCTACCGTGTCAAGGTAGCGCTCTAACCAACTGAGCTACGCGCCTGCAAGGTGGGTTACTGCTCTCGTTATGATATCAAGTTTTTGACCTCTGTGTGACGATGAAAACCCCGGGCTGTTTCCGGCGTGATGGGGCCATAAATCCATACGAATGATATGTCCGCACAGCGGCAACGGCGGATTTTTCTGCTGTATAGTCATTAGTAATGGCTTCCAAAGTCCAGGTAAATGCAAGGCCCGAGGTAAAGTCCTCCGGCTTCCCCTATTTGGCCCTCATCTTAGGATGGCTCGTTCCCGGTCTTGGACACGCGGTCACGAAGCACTGGATTCGCGCACTGCTTCTCTTCACCTCCGTTACTGCCATGTTTGTTCTCGGCCTGGCGATGCAGGGCAAACTGTATCACGCGAACACCGGTGACACACTTGAAATGCTTGGCTTTGCCGGCGACCTGGGCAGTGGACTGCTCTACATCACCGGGCGTATCTTCGACCTGGGACACGGAGCCATCCAGCTTGCCACGGCCGATTACGGGACAAAGTTCATCGTGGTCAGTGGCCTTCTGAACGTCATCTCAGCGGTTGACGCGCACAATCTCTACATTGGCAGGAAGCCCTCATGCTAGCGCTTTCGCATTTCTCTTCCGTCCTGCTCTTTGCGACATTCGCTGCGGTGGTCTTCGGGATCACGCAGCGCACGACGCCGAAAGCCATGTTCCGCTACGGACTCTACTGCTGGACCATCTTTGTTGGATCTGTCATCGCGGCAAGCTGGCTGATGTGGCTTATCCGCCGTTAGCTTTTGCCCACTTCCGCTTCGCTCTGTTAGTCTGACTAGTTTCACTTTCAGAACGGAGCAATCACATACATGGCCTTCAAATTCAAGGGCGTGGACTTCATCGGCTTCGATGCGCTTCTCAGCGAAGACGAGCGTCTGACGCGCGATACCGCCCGCCAGTTCATTGAAGACAATCTCATTCCCATCATTGAAGAATGCAACCGCGAAGGGCGCTTTCCGCGCGAGCTTGTTCCCCAGATGGGTGAGCTGGGCTTTTTCGGCGCAAACCTGCATGGGTACGGCTGCGCCGGCATGTCCAATGTGGAATACGGCCTGGTGATGCAGGAGTTCGAGCGCGGCGATTCCGGTGTGCGCAGCTTCGTCAGCGTGCAGTCGGCGTTGGTCATGTATCCGATTTACACCTTTGGCTCCGATGAGCAGAAGGACTACTGGCTCCCCCTGCTGGCCAAAGGTGAAAAGCTCGGCTGCTTTGGTTTGACTGAACCTGATTTCGGCTCGAATCCGGGCGGCATGAGGACACGCGCCCGCAAAGTTGGCGATGAGTACGTGCTGAACGGCGAAAAGATGTGGATCACCTCCGGCACAATTTCCGATGTTGCCGTCATCTGGGCCAAAGTAGATGACGAGGACGGCCGCGTGCGCGGGTTCCTCGTGGAAACCGACCGTCCCGGTTTTTCTGCTTACGACGTCCACGGAAAATGGTCGCTGCGTGCGTCTGTTACGTCGGGGCTTTCGCTGCAGGATGTGCATGTTCCGGCCAAAAACCTGATGCCCGGAACGGACGGCCTGAAGTCGGCTCTGATGTGCCTGAACCAAGCGCGCTACGGCATCGGTTGGGGTGCGATTGGCGCGGCGATGGCCTGCTATGACACGGCCCTGCAGTATTCGCTGGTGCGCAAGCAGTTCCGCGACCAGCCCATTGCCAGCCACCAGCTCGTTCAGGAAAAGCTGACGTGGATGATTACCGAGATCACCAAGGCCCAACTGCTTTCCCTGCAGGTAGGCCGCCTGAAAGATGCAGGTAAGGTAGAACACCAGCACATTTCCATGGCCAAGCGGAATAACGTGTGGATGGCCCTGGAATGCGCCCGGTTGGCGCGCGACATCCTCGGCGGTAACGGCATCACGGACGACTACCCAATCATGCGGCACATGATGAACCTTGAATCGGTGAAGACCTACGAGGGCACACATGATATTCACACGCTCATTATTGGACAGAGTGTGACGGGGGTTCCGGC
>DASRBV010000276.1:0-9911 GCA_035653455.1 Pseudacidobacterium sp.
CTACCACAGCCCCCAGGCGCGGCTGATGTAGTCGCTCAGAGTAAGGGTAATCAGAACAAGAAAAGTGAAGATGCCGGAAGCCACCGTCAGCTTCAGCAGGCGTGAGCTGTAGCGGATATGCATGAAGAACAGGATGACGAGCACGGCCTTTGTAACGGCGATGGCCAGCGCGACGACGGCGTTGAAGATACCCAGTTCCGCATAAGATGCCGCCACGGTCAATGCGGTGAAGCACAACAGGGCGGCGAAGACACCCAGATACACCTTCGGACTGACCACGCTGTGCTCGTGGCGTGTCGGTTCCATATCAAGCTGGTCGTGAATGGTTGGTTCTGCCATGATGTCAATCCTCATTGGTGTCGGCTGATCAGATAAAGCAGGGGGAACAGGAATATCCAGACGATGTCCACAAAATGCCAGTACAGCCCGAAGTTTTCTATCGTCGTCATGTGTCCGGTTGTGTAGGCCCCTCGCCATGCCTGGAAGAGCAGGACAACGAGGATGGAAACTCCCACCAGCATGTGCAATGCGTGGACGCCGGTCAACATGAAGTAGAGCGAAAAGTAGGTCTGGGTCTTCTCAGCCATGTCTACAGGCAGAGGCTTGTCCAGTGGATAGCGCGGATCAGGATGAGTGAAGTCGCTGATGCTGAAGTTGATGCCCGGAACATGGTGGTGCTCCCACTCGTCGTGCCATTCGTAGGCCTTGATCAGCAGGAAGACCAGTCCGAACAGAAGCGTGATGGTCAGATACCGCAACAGCGCCTTGCGATTGCGGGTCTCCGCCGAGTAGACACCCATGGCCATCGTGAAGCTTGAGCAGATGAGCACAGTCGTGTTGAGCGTGCCGGCCCACATCACCATCCAGTGGCTGCCCGCAACAAAGGCCGGGTAATACCAGTTCCGGTAGATGAGATAGGCGGTGAACATACCGCCGAAAAACATGATTTCGGTCAGCAGAAAGAGCCACATGCCGAAGCTCGCGGCCTCCCGCTGCTGCGCCACCGTGGCAAAATGGTGGCGCAGGTGCGGGGAATGCCCGTGCTCGCCGTGTGCTTCCTGCGCGGACGTGGGCTGGGTTGCGATGGCCTGGCTATCCAACGGTCTGCACCTCGCTACTGGTCTGTTTTGCCAGCCACTCGAAGTCATAGGCCTCGAAGTCAACGACCGGCGTTTCGGTAAAGTTCTCTTCTAAAGGAGGCGACTGCACCTGCCATTCAAGCCCGGGCGCGCGCCACGGGTTCGCACCTGCAACCTTTCCGTACTTCAGCGACCACAGGAAATAAATAGCAGGCAGAATGTAGCCAATGGCAAGGATCGAGGCACCGGCAGTGGAAAGTACATTCAGCACCTGGAACTCGGGTGGATACGCGTGGTAGCGCCGCGGCATCCCCATATAGCCAAGAATGAACTGCGGGAAAAAGGTCAGGTTGAACCCGATAAACAGGATGCAGGCCGCCAGTCTCCCCAGCATCTCCGGGTACATACGTCCGGTGATTTTGGGCCACCAGAAATGCAGTCCGGCCATCAGGGCACTGACCATGCCGCCAACCATCACATAGTGGAAGTGGGCCACGATAAAGTACGTCTCCGTCAGATGGATGTCCATGCCCAGCGAGGCCAGGTAGACACCTGTAAGACCGCCGATGGTGAACAGCCCGATAAAGCTGAACGCATACAGGATCGGCGTATCAAAGCTGATGGAGCCTTTATAAAGCGTGGACGACCAGTTGAAGATCTTGATGGCCGAGGGCACCGCAACCAGCATCGTCATCAGAGAGAAGACGAGCGCCGAGTAGTTCGAGATGCCCATGATGAACATGTGGTGGGCCCACACAAAGAAGCTGAAGACCGCAATCGCCACTGAAGAGAACGCCACAGCGGTATATCCGAAGACGCGCTTGCGGCTGAAGCACGCCACTACTTCGGACATGATGCCCATTCCGGGCAGAATCATGACGTAGACCGCCGGGTGGGAATAGAACCAGAACAGGTGCTGGAAGAGCAGCGGGTCGCCACCTTTCGCCGGATCAAAGACGCCTATCCCGGTGAAGCGCTCCAGACCCACCAGTGCCAGTGCAATGGCAATGACCGGAGTGGCCAAAACAAAAATGATAGATGTGGCGTAATACGACCAGATGAACAGCGGCAGCCGGAACCACGTCATGCCTGGCGCGCGCAGCCGGTGAATCGTGACGATAAAGTTCACGCCCGTCAGGATGGACGAGAACCCGGCCACAAAGATGCCCATTGCCCCGGCAATCACATGCGTGTTCACATAATGCGTGCTCAGCGGCGTGGTGAAGGTCCAGCCCGTATCAATGCCGCCCCAGATGATGGCGTACAGCTCGATCAGGCCGCCAGTAACGAATATATACCAGCTCAGCAGATTCAATCGCGGAAAGGCCACGTCCTTGGCGCCAATCATCAGCGGAATGCAGAAATTTCCCAGCACCGCCGGAGCAATCGGCACTAGAAAGAAAAACACCATGATGATGCCGTGGATGGAGAACACCTTGTTATAGGTGTCTGCGGCCATCAGCTCGCCGCCGGGGGTCAGCAGGTTTAGGCGGATGAGCGCCGCCGCCGTGCCTCCGATGGTGAAGAAGAAGCATGTAGTAATCAGATACAGGATGGCAATACGTTTATGGTCCAGCGTCAGCAGCCAGCTCTTCAGCCCATAAGAGCTGTTCAGAAATGAACGCTTCGGCAAAAAGGCCGTCTGCTGATCGGGAAGAACAATACTTGTGCTGCTCATTGCTTCACCATTCCTTGTCCGGGTGCAGCGGTCGGTGCTGCGCTCTGGACCTGGCTTGTCGTGAGTGTTTGCTGAATACGGTAGTTCGAGTTCAGGTTCTTAATGAATTCCACCAGGGAAATCAGACCCTCTTCACTGACCTGCCCCTGGTAGGTCGGCATAATCGGCGCATACCCGGCCACCTGGTGTAGCGTCGGGTTCAGGATGATGTCACGCAGAAACGCATCATCGGCGGTCACAAAAGAGCCGTTGGCCAGTTGTATCTTTGTTCCATAGACCCCTGCCAGGTTCGGCCCGCGCGCTTCAGGGTTTCCTGAGTGGCACTGGCCGCAGCCCAGGCTGGCAAACAGCCTTTCGCCGTTCTGCGCCAGCGAAGAGCCGCTGGTCGAGCTGTTTGTCCACTTCTGATAATCTTCCGGCGACATCGCCACAACTTCTCCGATCATCTGCGAGTGCAGGGTGCCGCAGTACTGCGTGCAGAACAGATGATAGGTCCCAGGCTGGGTCGCCTCAAACCACACAGTCGTGTAGCGGCCCGGAATGACCTCCCGCTTCACGCGGAAGGCGGGGATGGAAAAGCTGTGGAAGACGTCCTGCGAGATCATTGTCAGTTGCACAGGGCGGTTGATGGGCACATGCAGCGCGTTGATCTCATGCTGTCCGCCCGGATGCTCCGCCTTCCACATCCACTGCTTGCCGACAATGTAGATGTTCATGGCGTTGGTCGGCGGATTGTAGATGCGGAAGTACAGCAGCGCGCCCCATACAAAGGCAATCAAAAACAGGCCCAGCGGAATGATGGTCCAGGTGGCTTCCAGCAGCGTGTTGCCCTCAATCTGCGTGGCCTCCGGGTTCCTCTCCTTGCGGTACAGCACGGAGAAGCCAATCACCATCGCCACCACGATGCCGGTGCCAATGAACGAAATCACAAGCAGATAAAAATAGAACTCGTCCGTATAGGGCGCGATGCTCGACGCCTCGGGCGGAAACAGCGGGAGCCGATGGAGCCACTTCTGTAAGAACTGCCAAAGTACGGGGCTAATGTATTGCATCATCCCTTTTTATCCGATCACGTTTTTCCAGTTTGGAAGCTGCTGGCGCTGCTTTTGCTTGGCTTCGCGCCGGAACGCCACTAACAAATACAAACCAACAAAAAATACGGTCACAAGACAGGCCAACTGCACCACACGTGCAATGATCAGGCTGTGCCTGTTCAACGTCGGGTCATAGTGGTAGCAGTAGGTCAGGATGTTGTCCACCGGAGAGCCAATCTTGTGCTGCGATGCCTCCACCAGGCCCAGCATGATGTCCTTCGGCGAATACTCCACCCCGAGGTAATACTGGGCAATGCGTCCGTCCGGCGTGACTAGTTGAATGGCGCTGGCGTGGGCAAACTGCGTCATTCTTCCGTCCGGACCCGGCACGCGCGTGTAACCAAATCCTGTGGCATTGGCCAGGGCCTGAATGGAGGGCTCCTGTCCGGTAAGAAAATGCCAGCCGTCTGCCGTCTCCGGATGCCCGTAGCGCTTTACGTAATACGCCTTCTTCTGCGCCGCCAGATCGTAGGTTTCAGTTGGATCAATGCTGACTACAACAACATCAAAGTCCTTGCCCGGGCGAAACTTCACCATTTCGAGCGCGCCTGTCAGGCCGTTGAGCTCCTCCGAGCACAGCATGGGGCAGTTGTAGTAGACCAGTGCCAGAATAACGGGCCGTCTGCCGAAATAATCGTCCAGATGGACCGCCTTTCCCGTCTCATCGCGGAACTCCGCTTCCAGCGGCAGGCGGGTGTTCAGCTTCTGCACGACACGCACCCGGCCCAGCACCGGAGGCAGCTTGTCGCTGTTGTCTCCCATCTGCTTGTCACCATAGCCGGAGACCTGCGCGCGGGCCAGCCATCCGGTCAGACACACAACGAGCGCAAGCGCGATTGCGCTGATACGCCCAACTCTCCGGATTGTTGTTCTACGCTGCATATGTCTTTATGCTAGTCTGCTGGCCGGCTCTGTTTCCGGCCCCTTTAAGCCCCTGCTTTAATGATTGTTCGCATTACTGGAAGCCTGTTCACCCGGCTCCCTGTTTGCACTGCGCATCTCTTGCTCATAGGCCGTCCGTGCAAAGCCATCGGTCAGCGGGGCAGTCACTTCTATGGGATGGTCACCTGTCATCAGCGGCAACGCTTGCTGGGGCTTCTGTTCCACAGGCAGCCCGCGCTGGGCAATCAACTCCATGGCCCGCTCAATCGGGATACGGACCGTGCCCTTCGAGCGGTCCACCCAACTGTAGTTTTCCAGCAACAGGTCCTCGCGCGCATGCAGATCGGCCGTGTCCCGGTCGCCATCATCGCCCTGGAGCCGCGGCGTCGGGAATGATTGTGTCAACTGCTTGAGCTGCTGCTGTTCAAGCGCCGGGTTCGACTCCATATTGCGCAGCTTTCCTCCGCCTCCGGTGTAATTCATCTCCGTCCATTTGTTCGGAGGTCCGTCATGCTTCACCAGGGCGTTGTTGACGATCTTGCCCATTCCGAAGCAGAAAATGAAGGCCACCCCGAGCGAGACGGCCAGGGCCAGCAGAAAGACCAGAATGCCCTGCACGCTGACATCGGTCAGCTCATAGCCTTCGCGGACCGAGTTCTCCATATCACGCGATTCATTCGCGTGGTGCGTTCCGCTGCTCGTGCTGTGTTTCCGCAGATTGTCGTTATGCATGGGCATGTTCAGGCTCCAGAATCTCTTCGAGATGCGGATCGTTTGTCGCCACCAGCGGACGCGCTTTCAGTTGCGTGAAGTAGTACGCCATCCAGAAGGCAATCATCGCCACCGGGACCGTCAGGTACTCCAGAATGCCGATGCTGAAGTGCAGGTTCCGCGCCGCGTCTTTGAAGTTCGGCTCAATCAGCCAGAACATGTCCCAGCAACGGGCAAAAATCATCACGCAGCAGCAGACCGCCAGCCGTCCCTTGATCCGCTTCAGGTCGCGCGAGAGCAGCAGCGTAAACGGAATCAGCCAGTGGAAGACCACGTCCAGCGTCGCGATAACGCCCCAGTTGCCGCGCACGCGGTCCAGGTACCAGGGAATCTCTTCCGGTGAGTTCCCTGACCAGATAATCAGAAACGCAGCAAACGCCAGATAGATGTTGAGCATCACGAAGGCAAAGCACAGCTTGCCGAGGTCATGCTGCTCGGTCACGCGCATGATGGTCCTGATCGGCTCCGCTTTGGACAGCCCAATCAGGGTCAGGATCACCAGCGCGAGCACCCCATACGCCTGCCCGACCAGAAACTGCAGGCCATAGACCGTTGAGTACCACGTCACATCGAGCGACATGACCCAGTAGATCGAGACCGCTGTGAGCGTAAGCGTGTAAAACACCACGCCGAAGCCGCTCAGGTTTTCAAACTTTACCTGCCAGTAAGGAACATTTGGCGCTGTGTCCGCATCGCGCTGGAGCGACCACTTGTTCAACAGATGGGTATACAGCCACCAGCTGGCAAAGCAGAACAGCGATACCGCCCAGAACGTCGTGGGATTCAGCAGAGGATGCTTGAAATAGATACTGTGCGCCTGCGTCGAACTGATGAGGTGCTGCTTCCATGCGCCCCATGGATCATTGTTATATTGCGCCCACAGGTACAGCTTCTTGAAGGACATTCCAAAGATGCCGACAGGCAGAAAGTACAGAAAGACCAGTGGCAGTGTGCGGGTCATCGCCTCCAGCGGACGCCGCACCAGAAGCCCCCACTTGCCGCCGGAAAGATACTGCGTCATCAGCAGCGCCATTCCGCCGCAGCAGAAGCCGAACGAGATCATCGTCCCATGCAGCCATGCGCGCAGAAAGTGGTCCCAGCCATCACCTGCGAGGAACCCAAGGATGATTCCGAGCGCGCCGAAGACCGCGCCAATCACCAGCGCCCGTGCGCGCCAGCGGTCCACAAATTCCGGAGCGCCCAGTTCGTGCGGCAATGTTTTTGCGTGTTGCGCCATCGTCATTCCTTATTGCTTTGGCCCGGATGTTGCCGGAGCGCCTTTGGCAGTGCTCTTCGCATTGCCCTCTGTTTTGCTTGTCAGATTGATCGTATTCGCATTCTCCGCCGGAGCACCCGCAACTATGCCCTGCGTCGGCAGCGCCTGCACATTTGTGTCCTCTGACATCGGCCACGGCCCGGCAAAACTGGCCGGCAGTCCGTCCCGCTCGGCAATGTCCGCCAGATTATGCACCTGCGTGCCCTGAGGAACGTCCGACAACTTCGCATTCTGGCTCAGTTGCAGCGCCCGGATATACGCCGCCACCGCCCAGCGGTCTGCCGGTGAAAGCTGTGCCGCGTAGTCCGGCATCGCCCCGTAGCCATTGGTCATTACATAGAAATAGTGGCTCAGCGGCTCGGCCAGTCGTCGCGCATCATGGAAGTTGCCCGCAGGTTTATATCCGCGCTGCACAATCATGCCGTCGCCATTGCCCACGCGCGAGTGGCACGGCGTGCAATAGATGTTGAAGCGCTCCTGCCCGCGTTCGAGTACGGTCATGGTCACCGGGAACGGCATCATGTCCTGCTCCTTGCCGTTCAGCAATCCGGTGTAGAAGTACTCATCCTCGTGCAACTGCCCGCGCGCCACTGTATTGACCACCTGCGGCCGCACCGATCGGCCATCGGTGAAAAATTCAGACCCGCGCTGTGGAATCTCTTTGGGCTGGTTGTGCATGTCCTGACGGCAGCCTGAAACCAGCGCCAGCGCCGCCAGCGTCCCGGCTGCCAGTAGCCCTTTCCGTCTCCTGATGCGGATTTGATCCATGGTCTTAATACTCCACCTCCACTACGGAGACGGGCTGAAAACCTTCAAGAAATGCTCTGGACTGGGCCACATCAAACTTAGGGTCCGTGGCCTCCAGGCAAAGAAAAAACTTGTCCGAGGTCGCCCCACCGCGGAAGTTCGGCGCATTGAACAGCGGATGATACGGTTCCGGCAACCCGCACAGGGCAAAAAGCCCGAAAAACGCCGAGAGGCCCGCCCACAGGATCGTCCACTCATAAGCAGGAACGATGAACGCAGGCCATGAGTAGTAAGGCCGTCCGGCAATGTTCAGCGGATAGGCCCACACGGAAATCCAGGTCTCCATGCTGAACATGGCTGCGACCCCCAGCAGGCCGCCCAGCAGACAGACCAGCGACACCTCATCGCGGTGAAAGCCAATCGCCGACGCCGCCTCTTCCACTGGGTACGGCGTGTAGCAGTCCATGCGGCGGTATCCGGAATCGTAAGCGGCCTGCGCGGCCCGCACCAGGTCGCCCGGAGAATCGAACTCCGCCAGCAGTCCGTAAGTCCCTTCACGTACAGAAGACATCAGTCACCTGCCTCCGGCAAAGGTTCTGGCTCCGCCTTGATCTTTGCCTGGGGCAGCAGAATTCGCAGCTCAGACATCGGGATCATAGGCAGGAAGCGGATAAACAGGAAGAACAGGAAAGTAAACAGGCCGAGTGTCCCGGCAAAGGTCATGTAGTCCCAGCGCGTGGCCTTGTAAGTGCCCCACGAGGACGGCAGATAATCGCGCGTCAGGCTGGTGACAACAATCACGAAACGCTCAAACCACATGCCCGTGTTCACAATGAACGACATGATGAACATGAGCGAGGGATTGCGCCGGAACTTCCTGGCCCACATCAGTTGCGGCAGCGCAATGTTGCAGGTGATGAGCACCCAGTAGGACCAGCCCATCGGCCCGAACATGCGGTTCCACATCATGAAGTATTCCCACCGGCTGGCCGAGTACCAGTAGGCCATGAAGACTTCCATCCAGTAGCCATAGGCCACAATCAGCCCGGTCACCAGCATGACCTTGCCCATGTTGTCCAGGTGGCGGATCGTGATCAGGTCTTCAAGGTGATAAAACTTGCGGATGGGAATGGCCAGCGTGATCACCATCGCAAAGCCGGAATACACGGCGCCAGCCACGAAATATGGCGGGAAAATCGTCGTATGCCAACCCGGAAGCAGCGCCACAGCGAAATCAAAGCTGATGACGCTATGCACGGAGAGCACCAGAGGCGTTGAAAGCCCGGCCAGCAGCAGTGAGGCCGTCTCATACCGTGTCCAGTGCCGCACCGAGCCGCGCCATCCCAGCGAGATGATTCCGTAGAAGAACTGTGCAAACTTCGATTGCGCACGGTCACGCAGCGTACCCAGGTCCGGCACCATGCCCAGATACCAGAAGACCACCGAAATCGTTGCGTAGGTCGAGACCGCAAAAACGTCCCACAACAGTGGCGAACGAAACTGCGGCCACACATTCATCGTGTTGGGATAAGGAAAAAGCCAGTACGCCAGCCACGGACGGCCCGTGTGAATCAGCGGAAACAGCCCGGCGCAGACCACAGCGAAGATCGTCATCGCCTCAGCAAAACGGTTGATGGAGTTGCGCCAGCTTTGCTTGAAGAGCAGCAGAATGGCTGAGATCAGCGTCCCTGCGTGGCCAATACCGATCCACCACACAAAATTGACGATGGCAAAGCCCCACGCCACCGGAATTGTGATGCCCCAGATGCCTACACCTTTCAGAAACAGCCAGGTTAGGGCCACCATGAGCATGAGCACGCCGCCCCCGGCAATGGCCAGGCCGCCCCACCATCCCACAGGAGTGTGGCTGGTCAGGACAATGCGCGAGACCTTCTCGGTGACCGACTTGAAGGTGTGTCCGGGCGCAATGACCCGGATTTCCCCAGTCACCGGGTCCAGCATTGGATCGTTGATTGGTTCCTGGATAGCCATGTTTAAGCCTCAAGCCCATCGGCCAGTTCAGGGTTGATGTTCAGTACCTCCGCCACATAGGTCGTGCGCGGACGCGTATTGTTGCCCGCCAGCACCCCGTAGCTGCGCAACTGCTCTTTCAGTTTGCGGACCTTGCTGTTGCGGTCATTGATGTTGCCGAAGATGATCGCGTCCGTCGGGCAGGCCTGCTGGCACGCTGTCACAATCTCTCCATCGCGGATATCGCGGTTCTGCTTGTCCGCCTCAATCTTCACCGCATTGATGCGCTGGATGCAGTAGCTGCACTTTTCCATCACGCCGCGGCTGCGCACCGTCACATCAGGATTGCGCATCAGCTTCAGGCTCTCCGTCTCATAATCGGAGAAGAGCAGGAAGTTGAAGCGGCGCACCTT
>DASRBV010000277.1:0-5316 GCA_035653455.1 Pseudacidobacterium sp.
TACAACATGGAATGGCGCAGCCTGATCCAGGGCAACAACTTCAATGTTGGTGTCCCTTTTACCAGCACCTATGGCGGGGACCTTTCGCAGGCCATCAATACAGGAATCGTAACGAGCGTGCGTGCACCTTTTGATTGCCAGGTCTCTCAGGCGGTCAGCAGCAGGTTTGCTGCCGCTGGCCAACCGCTCAGCCATTGCGGGCCGGGAGGAACAACGGACCCCAGCAAGGGGGCTGTGATTGTGCCCTTCAACAACAACACGATTCCTGCCTCGCTGCTTGATCCGAATGCGCAGACCTTGCTGAAGGCGGGTATCTTTCCTGCGCCGAATACTGGGGCGCGCTTCGTAGGTCCGGCCAATGCTCCGACAAATGTCCGGGAAGAGATTGTCCGTATAGACCACACCTTTAGCCAGAAATTTTCCATCTTCGGACACTACATCGCAGAGCAGGTTTCCCAGACGGACATTCCGACCCGCTGGAGCAGCGCCAACCTTCCGACCGTCGGTGATACCTTTGGAAATCCTTCGTACAGCGCGGTTGTAGGTGCAACGTACGCCATCAACAGCAATATGCTGAATGAAGCGCGCTTCACCTATGGTGGAAACCGGATCAACATCCTGCCGATTGGTATCAGCAATGTTCCCGGGTTCCAGCAGAACCGTATCTTCAACGGAACGGTCAGTGTTACCCCGACCATCAGCCTCGGCAGTCAGACGGGCGCAACCTACAACAACAACTGGGAACCGTGGCAAAACACTGCGGATTCCTACGGGATTTCCGACGATTTTTCGTGGCTCAAGGGAAACCACCAATTCAAGGTTGGCGGAAGCTGGTTATATTTCCTGAAGGCCCAGCCTTTGCAGGTTTCACCGCAAGGAAGCTTTACATTTAACGGAGCATTTACAGGCTATGACTTTGCTGACTTCCTGCTCGGATTGACGCAAAGCTACAGCGAGGCTGCTCTGAAAGACACCCGCCACTGGAACAGCATGTCCTATGCGCTGTATTTCCAGGACGATTGGCACGCTCTGCCCAGGCTTACGCTGAATCTGGGCCTGCGCTGGGACGGCATTCCGCACACGTATGAAGCCAACAAGCAGCATGCGAATTTTTATCCCAATCTCTACAACCCTGCTGAGGCACCGGCCTTTGATCCAACCAGCGGGGACAATGCAATTTTGTTGAGCAGCCCGGGACTAGGCCCCAGTCCGAATCCGGTATTGCAAGGCTATCAGTTCTACCTGAACGGCATCGGCATTGGCGGAGTCACGTCCGGTGTTCCCAGAGGTCTGGTAAAAAATCACTGGCTGGCTTTTGGCCCGCGCATCGGCTTTGCCTATGATGTCACCGGCACAGGCAATACGGTATTCCGCGGCGGCTTCGGTATTATGTATGAGCGCATCCAGGGCAATGACATGTATCAATCCGGCGCGAACGTGCCCTTCAGCGCAAACATCAACCTCAACAACGTTTCACTTTCTGACCCGCATGTGAGAGTGGACACTGGACAGGTCATCAATGCGCAGCAATTGCCCGTTGTCGTTCCCTCCATTACGGCGCTCAATTCTGACAAGTACCGTCTGCCAATGAGCATGCAGTATAGTCTGGGATTCCAGCATGCGTTGACACGCCAGTCCGTGCTCAACGTGTCCTATGTCGGAAATGTGGATCGCTTCCAGAGCGATGCGGTCAACATTAATCTCCCGTCCTACAGCATGCTTCCGTGTCTTGTAGGGAGAAGCAACTGCCCCAGCTCCAACACTACATATAACGGTTCGCTCCCGTACTTGGGATATCACTCTATCCTGATGGACCAAAACGAATCGAGCTCCAACTATAACTCGCTGCAGGCGTCGCTTAATTCCAACTTCACCAGTATGGGGCTGCAATTACAATTGGGTTACACCTACTCCAAAGCGATGGACGCCACCACCGGGACCGGAGGCGATGGTTTTGATCTCGACCAGGTCTCGAATCCATATATCGGATGGACCTATGATATGGGCCCCTCCGTCTTTGACCGCACCCATGTGGGCTTTGCCGATTTCATCTATGATCTGCCCTTCTTCCGCAACTCGTCGAGTTCGCTGCTGAAGTCAACGATCGGAGGCTGGCAGCTCTCTGGCATTGTCAATATGATGACAGGTGCTCCGCTCAACCTTGGAGTGAACAATGGCGGCCCTGTCTCGAACAATATCTGCAACGTTGTTTCGAACTGCTCCATCCGGCCCAATGTGAACGGACGCATCACTTATCCAAAATCACACACGACGCTCTCCAGCGGCAACAACTCTGTGCAGTGGTTTGATCCGGCCCCGTTCTCACCGGCGATCCTGCCCGGGACCTCGAGCATAGCGACATTTGGCAATCTCAGCCACAATGCGCTGCGCGGGCCCGGACGCGACAACTGGAACCTGGCGCTGTTCAAGCAGTTCCCACTCTGGCGCGAACAGCAGCATATCGAACTGCGGGCAGAGAGCTACAACGTCTTTAACCACACGCAGTTCTCTGCAAATACAGTGGGCGGAGGCGCGAGCGGTGGCATCGGCAGCTCACTCTATGGCACGGACTTCGGCAAGATCAATTCGGCCTACGACCCGAGGACCTTCCAGTTCGGGGCCAAGATCGTCTGGTAGTTTGTCTTTTCTTCAACCGCTCTTCGCCAACCAGCGAAGGGCGGTTTTATTTTATGTGTATGCTCTTTCGCTTAGTATTTTGCGCCATTGTGCTGTTCTACAGCGTCGTTCAGGCGCAATCCGTTACTCCTTCAACTGCAATGGCGCTTGAAGAGCAGGGAAAGCTCGCCGAAGCTAGCGCCGCATGGCAGCAGATTACAAAACAGCATCCCACAGATGCGGCCGCCTTTGCCAGCCTGGGGCTTGTTCTCGCAAAGCAAGGCAGGTTTACGGAAGCTGTTCCCGCTTACAAAAAAGCCGTGGCGCTCAATCCCAAATTGCCAGGATTGCAACTGAATCTTGGACTGGCCGAATTCAAGCAAGGCCACTTTCGAGAGGCAGTCTCGCCGTTTACGGCAGCTCTGACTGAAAATCCGCATAGTCTGCAGGCACGCGTGCTGCTGGGTATGAGCTTTTATGGCTCAGAACAATATGCCAAAGCATCAGAATTTCTGGCGGATGCCGTCAAGGCCGATCCCGAAAACCTGCAATTGCGGCAGACGTTGGCGCAAAGCTGTCTTTTCGCAAAAAAATACTCGTGCGCATTAGACGAATTTCAGCAAATACTGCAAAAAGACCCTGATTCAGCGGCGGTACACATCCTGTATGGAGAAGCGCTGGATGGCCTCGACCGGACTCCGGAGGCCATTGCTGAATTTCAGGCAGCAGCAAAGGCCGCTCCACAGGAGCCGAATGTGCACTTTGGCCTCGGCTATCTGTATTGGAAGCTGCTCAAGTTCGATCAGGCGAAGCAGGAATTTGAACGTGAACTCGCGCTCTATCCAGACCAGCCGCAGGCATTGGCATATCTCGGCGACGTGGAATGGAAGAACGGCAATCAGGAAAGGGCACAAGAGCTGCTGGAAAAGGCCGTGCATCTCAGAAACATTCGCATTGCATGGCTTGATCTCGGCGCGATTTTTCAACAAGAGCACCGCTATCCCGATGCAGTCACTGCTTTGAAACGAGCCATAGAACTGGACCCCTCGCAGCCTGAAGCATACTTTCTGTTAGGGCGTGTCTATCAGGCGATGGGAGACAAGGAAGAAGCGCAGAAACAATTTGCAAAAACACGAACGCTGCAGAAAGGGCAATTGGACAAGCTTGCCACCCAGATGCCTCGGCCAGCTATGTCTCCCTTGCAGTAGTTTATGGACCAGTTTCCGGGTCGAGGTGTTGTGGCGTGACTTCAGGATGGAAAGATGCGTGGTCCGTACCCTGGTTCTTCAGCTTTGTAAATTTCGCCAGCGCGTATTTTTGTTCCTCAGAATGCCCCAGTGCGCGTTCGACCTGCGCCAGCCTGTACCATGCGACAGAGTCACTGGGATCAAGAGCAATGGCTTTCCGCAAATGCTGCTGTGCGACCTCCGGATTGCGCTGCATCACAGTTGCAGCAAGACCAACATGGGCCTCTTCAAAATCAGGCCAGTGGTCTAACGCCTGTTGGAAGTATTTCCGGGCCTGTTCTTCTTCTCCTTGCTCGCGGTAGATTTCAGCGAGTTCGTACGCTGCATTCGCATTTGCGGGGTCCATCTGAAGCTCTTGTTGGAACTCGGCTGCTGCTTCAGCAGAGTGCTGGGGGCCAACTTTCAGCAGTGCTCTTCCAATACGGAAATGGATGTTGGGCTTTGCTGGGTCGAGATTCAGCACTTCACGGTAATAGCGAATGGCCTCTTCTATATCGCCCTGACTTTCATGGGCCTCTCCTGCGGCCATCAATCCCCAGACAGAGTCGGGAGAGGTCTGAAACAGCTTCTGCGCTGCGAGAAATGCTTCGTTGCCGAAGACCTTGCTCGAATAATACAGGACTTCAGGATCTTCGGAATATGCTTGCTGCAAGGCAAGAGCAGTCTCCACAGCTTTTGTATCGTCGTGCAGAGACACATAGGCACGTTCCAGACGAAGACCGCACATTTTTCTTAGCTGAGGGTCTGCAGTCTTGTGAAAACATTTATCGAGCTCCGGCAATGCTTGCTGGAACTCTCCCTGCTCGGAAAGCGACATAGCGAGGAGCGCTTCCACCTGTGGCAGAGATGGTTTTAATTGCTGTGCCCGCCGCAGTTCTGTAACGGCCCGGTCAAATTTTCCTTCCTTAAAATAGACCACGCCGAGAGTGGCATGGATTTCTGCCGCTTCAGGCTGTAGTCTTTCCAGTTGCTGATAGGCGCGTTCTGCATCAGGATATCTGCCTGCCTGAAGGGCCTCTCTTCCTTGTTCTGACAAAGATTGCGCATCGTCCTGCGCCCAGGATGGAGGTGTGCAAATACACAACACCGCAGCTATGACCGCTTTTGTTGTCCAGTTCTGCATGGCTGCGAGTCTATCTCCAAATGAAAAGGGCCTGCCATCACGAGCGACAGGCCCTTATTCAACTCAAAAAGTAATCTTACCTCCTAATTGGAGAATGCGCCCGGGCCGTGCTGAGACCACACGCCCAAAGTTAGTGTTTGCGCTTGGCGGTTGATCGTTTACGTTGCGGTCTATGGCGCCGGTCCCAGGACCACTGGCTGCGGCAGTGGGCGAGCTTGGGTCCACTCCCCATTGCGTGTGATTGAAGGTGTTAAACGACTCAAGACGAAGCTGAAAATTCACCCTTTCTCCAAAGGCAAAATTCTTGGCCAACCCCATGTCCCAGTTGTT
>DASRBV010000278.1:0-17418 GCA_035653455.1 Pseudacidobacterium sp.
GGCATACGTCCGTGGACGCTGTTGAAGCTGTGTGCTCGCGACAGGAAATAGGCCGGGCTTTTTGACGAGCAGCCGATGCCGGAGAGCTTCATCACGCGCTCGGGCTGCACGCCCATCTCGTACATCGCATCAATAATGCGCTCGGAGATAGCGTTGTGACCGCATCCGGCGCAGAGCGTGGTCTTGCCACCACGGTATTCAAGAATCGGCAGGCCGAGGCGGTTCACCTTTGGTGCTGGGGTTGGAGTTGCTGTTGTTGCCATGATTAGATTCCCTCCTGCAGCACGAATTCGTCTGTAATCGAGCGCGCGTCAATCGGCAGGCCGTTGAAATGCCGGATGGAGCGCAGTTTCACCGCGTCCTCAGCAGGCAGATCGAGCTTCAGAAGGCTGAGCATCTGCGCGTCGCGGTTCTGTTCAACGATGTACACACGGTCGTGCGAAGCAACAAACTCGTGGATGTCTTTGGTGAAGGGGAAGGCGCGAATGCGGACGTAATCCGTATCAACACCGTATTCCTTGCGGATCTGGTCGCGGCTTTCCTGTACGGCAAAATCAGAGGTACCGTAGGCAATGATGCCAACCTTCGACTTCCCTGTTTGCAAAACCACCGGCGCAGGTACCTGCGTGCGTGCCGTCTCAAACTTGCGATGCAGGCGTTCCATCAGATTCTGATAGTCATCCGGGCGCTCGGTATAGAGGGCCTTTTCGTTGTGTCCGCTGCCGCGTGTAAAGTAGGCGGCCTTCGGATGGTCCGTTCCAGGGAGCGTACGGTAGGGGATGCCATCGCCGTCCACGTCTTTGTAGCGAGCAAATTCGCCCAGCCGCTTCAGGTCTTCGGCAGTGAGGACCTTACCACGATCCAAAGGCTTTTCCGGATACTCAAATGGCTCGGACATCCAGTTGTTCATGCCGAGGTCGAGGTCGCTGACCACAAAGACCGGGGTCTGGAAGCGCTCGGCCAGGTCGAAAGCGGCAATGGAAAATTCGAAACACTCTTTCACATTGCCAGGCAGCAACATAATGTGCTTTGTGTCGCCGTGTGAAAGATAGGCGATAGAGAGGATGTCACCCTGCGCGGTGCGCGTGGGCAGGCCTGTGGAGGGGCCAACACGCTGAATGTCGAAGATGACGCCAGGCAGCTCGGCGAAATAGCCGAGTCCGGCAAATTCCGCCATAAGCGAAATGCCCGGGCCAGAGGTTGCCGTCATGGAGCGGGCACCAGCCCATCCTGCGCCCAGCACCATGCCTACTGCGGCCAGCTCGTCTTCCGCCTGGACGACGGCGAACGAGGCCTTGCCATCCGGCTCGACACGGTACTTCTTCAGGTAATCAATCAACTGCTCTACGACAGAGGATGATGGCGTAATTGGATACCACGTCACTACAGTGACGCCAGCGAACATTGCGCCCAGAGCAGAGGCGGCATTGCCATCAATAATGATCTTGCCGTCTGTCTCGTGCATGCGTTCGAGCACAAACGGGTCCTGCTTGGTCAGCGACTGAGATGCAAAATCGTATCCGGCCTGTACGGCGGCCCAATTCAGGTCGGCGGCCTTCTGCTTTTTGGCGAACTGACGGCGCAGCGCGGCTTCGACTGCTACCATGTCCAGCGAGAGCAGTTGCGCCACTACGCCGACATAGATCATGTTCTTGACCAGCTTGCGCAGGCGGGCTTCCGGACAGACAGCGGCAGTCAGCTTGTCAAAGGGAACGGGATAACAGGTGACATCGTCGCGGTATTGTTTGAGATTCAATGCCTCTTCATAGATGGCAACCGCTCCGGCAGGCAGCGAAAGAATGTCTTCCTTTGCCGTCTCCGGATTCATCGCCACCAGAATGTCAATTTCCTTCTTGCGGGCGATATAGCCGTATTTGCTGGCGCGAATGGTGTACCAGGTGGGCAGTCCGGCGATATTGGACGGAAACAGGTTCTTGCCGCTCACTGGAATGCCCATGGCAAAAATGCTTCTGAGCAATACATTGTTGGCAGACTGCGAACCGGAACCGTTGACTGTTGCTACCTGGATGCTGAAATCGTTGACGATACGCTTGGAAGCGTCACGTGCGAGTGCGCCTGCGGCCTGCTGGCCTAGCGCAACATCTCCTGTCGCCATTGGGCGATGTTCCCTTCAGTGTGAAAGTGGAAAGATACAAATCTTTCACATTTCATTATAGACGGCATAAGCAGGAATTGAGGCCCTGGCATCCCTGAATGGGGGATTTTGCGTGTGAGCGGCGAAGAAAAAGCACTGAATGGCTGACCGCGTTCTGCCTGGAATGATCTGGCGGATGACCCAGAGAAAAGCAATCACTTATGCATCAGGCCTGGGACCAGCATTCTCTTGTATTCGGACGCAAAGCTTCATAGAACTACGTCTGCTTCAGCAAGGTATACCTTCTTTAATTCCTCACATCTTCCATTGCTTTCGTCACAACAGATTGCTCCTCCGCCTTCAGAGGAAGCAACGGCACCCGGGGCACTCCACCATAGTAACCATTCAGATCACACGCAAATTTGATTCCGGGAACACCGAACTTCCCCGCCACAATGCGTGAAGCCTCTTTGATACGCTCCTGCTTCAGTTGGGCCAGTTTGGGGTCGTTGTCTTTCCACGCCATGTAGATTTCCTGGCAGGCCTGAGGAGCGCACGCGCCGAAGGCGAGGACTGCGCCGCTGGCCCCGGTGTCGAGAGCTTCCTTTACGTTGTCAGGAGAGCCACTTAATACCTGAAAGCCGACTTCCCTGGTGCGTGTTGCGATTTTTGGTCCTGGAGGCGCAATGGCCGCGGGCGCTCCCAGTCCTAAAACATCGGCGGGCACAAATGTGGTGTCAGCCAGTGCCTGCTCCTGCAACATGCGGTTGGTGAATGCAGTAAAGACATTGGTGACTACGGTTGTGCGCCTGGGAGCATTGCGTGTCACGGACACAAGCTGCGCGACGCGTTCGATGCTGCCGCTAGAATCCTTGATACCGATAATGTTCGGGTGCTGCGACAATTCGGCGACCAGTTCGATGGAAAGCTCATACTTTGTGAATTTTGGAATGCTGTAGAGCACGACCGGGAGAGGCGAACGGTCGGCTACCATGCGAAAGTAGGTCAGCATCTCCAACACCTGCATCTGCGGGCTGTAATAGCTCGGCGTACGCACCAGCACAGCATCATACTGCTGCCCGGCGGCAAACTCGGCCAGCTTCAGTGTTGCCACGGCGCTTTCGCGGCCCACTCCAGCAAGCAGGACTTTTTGTGGTGATGCGGCGGCACGCGCCGTCCGCAGGACTTCGCGAGATTCTTCATCGCTGAGCATGACGGCCTCCCCGGTTGAGCCGAGGACTACCAGACCAGAGACGGGCGCGCGCGAATAGCGCTCGACATTCATTTCCAATTTGCGGAGATAAAGCCCGCCATCAGTATGGAAAGGCGTAGTGATTGCGGGAAAAATGCCTTCTAGCAGCATGAAACTATTCTACGTAGTCTCTCCCGGGAATGGCGCGGTCTGCGCATTGAGAATACGCAGAATGCGGGCCTTGATCGAGTCGTAGGCCGGCCTGCCGGAAAACATGTCGTAGTCTACGCTTTTCCCGTTACCCTCACCTGTGATCTGAAACTGACGCTCTCCATCAGCGGCCTGCTGCGCGTGTGCCTGTTCCCAGGATTTTTCATCGAAGTCGTTGCTCTCAACATTGAATGACCAGACAAGTTTGCCCTGGGTATTCCTGACATGGAACCGGTAATACACATTGAATTTGCCGACTGGCTTGAAAAATTCGATGGCTTCAATGCGATACTGCTTTACCGGAAACAGGTCCAGCAAAAACCCATTGGTCTGCATGGCCTCAGGAGCTTTAGGGTCTGCGTGCAGCTTGCGCAACAATTCGCGCTCCGCATCCCGTTCCTGGATCTTGCCGGCCATGGCATACGCAACCACGAGTGTCGTATGCACCTTCCAGTTGTCCGGAGCAAGTTGCTTTGCCTTTTCCGCATACTGGACCGCCAGATTGCCCTGATAAAGCTCCAGCGCCGCGCCTGCGGCATATAAATTGGCCGCCACATCGTTGGGATTGGCCTGCAGGGCCTGCTGGAAGGCCGCGAGTGCCTGCTGCGGTTGGTGACTTTTCAAAGCAGCGAGGCCCTCGTCTATGGGAGAAGATTGGCTGTAAGCCAATAGAGCGGCGATTCCAGTTACGGCCAGGCAGAGGTTACGCAGTAGTCTCACCAAGCCAACTTAGCACAGAAATAGCTGGTCATTAATGAGGAGCTGTCTGCTACAATCCCGCCAACACTCGAAAACCATGAAAACCGGACTCCTCGCTGCTCTCTTGGTCGCATCTGTTCTTCCTTTGGCCGCCAAAACCTCTTCGCAAAAGACTGTGAAAAAGCACACTGTTGATCCGCTCGCCGTCCATCGCAACGCTATTGTGATTGATACTCATGCCGACACCACGCAGCGACTGGTGGATGAAAATTACGACCTCGCTGGTCCGCTGAATGGCGGCAATCTCAACTTTGAATCGGCAAAAGAGGGCAATCTGGGCGCGGAGTTCTTCTCCATCTGGGTGGAACCTACTCTGTACAAAGGGCAATATGCAAAACGAACTCTGGAACTGATTGACGCCGTCTACCAGCAGGCCGCGAAGCATCCAGACAAGATGCGCATGGCCTTTACCGCAGATAACATTGTCGCCGCGCACCGCGAACACAAACTGGCTGCGCTGATGGGTATCGAAGGCGGGCATTCAATTGAAGATTCGCTGGCGCTGCTGCGCGATTATTATCGCCTCGGCGTCAGGTATATGACATTGACCTGGTCGAATTCCAACGACTGGGCCGACTCTTCTGGCGACATCAATGACCCAAAGGTAAAACATACGCAGGACGGCCTGACTGATTTCGGCAAAGATGTTGTGTATGAGATGAACCGCCTGGGCATGATGGTAGACATCTCGCATGTTGCGGACAAGACCTTCTACCGCGCTGTGATTACATCACGCGCTCCGGTCATCGCGTCCCACTCTTCAGCGCGTGCTTTATGCAACGCACCCCGCAACATGACCGACGATATGCTTCGGGCCGTGGCACGCAGCGGAGGCCCGGGCAGCAAGGGCGGCGTCGTCATGGTGAATTATTATGCGGCATTCATCAGCCAGAAATATCGCGACGCTATGCTGGCTATGGAGCCTGAAATCGCCAAAGCCAAAGACGCGCTGAAAGAACAGTACGCAAAAGCAGGCAAGCAGGTCACTTACGGCGACCTTGACAAGCTGGAACAGCAGTACCTTGATCGCATTCCCCGCCCCCCGCTGAGCGATCTGATTGACCACATTGACCACATTGCCAAGGTTGCAGGTGTTGACCATGTTGGGCTTGGTTCTGACTTTGACGGCGTCTCCAATCAGCTTCCGGAGGGAATCGACTCCGCCGCAGACCTGCCAAAGATTACACAGGCGCTGATGGCCCGCGGCTATTCGGCTGAGGACTGCGACAAGATTCTCGGCGGCAATCTTTTGCGAGTGATGCGCGAGGTAGAGACCACGGCAAAGCGGTTGCAGGCTGAATCGGCCACGAGGCCCAGGATTACGGAACAACAGCCATTTAAGAAATGAGGACTGCTTGAAAGAACAAAAGAGCGCATGGGCGGCGCTTCCCTCGTTTCGCGAAGTCCGCGAGGCGATAGAAGCAGAGTCGCCGAATCAGACGCACAAACCAAATTTTCTGAAATGCCTGGTTCTTTATACCCTTGTCTCGGGAGCATACGTTTTCCATGCTCTTTCTGCCGTAAACCGGAGCGGGCGAAGAATCGCGCGTCAGCTTGCGGCCTTTCTCCCGGGCGCCTATCTGCATTTGGTCTTTAAAGACAAGTCTGATTGCTATGGTTATCTTGGCCCTTTGTCTGCCACCTCGTTTGCTTTTAAAGAAGCGACGACAAACAGCATCTCCCAGATTCCTTACAACGATATCGAGTCGGTCGCGGGGTCCGTCGCCCCCTCAGCGAAAATGCCTTCTCTTTTGTCGTGGCTCCTTCTGATGACGGCAACAGCGGTCGCGGCAAGAAGTTAGGTTTTCAGCGCGTACCGCCATGCTGTAACCTACCCTTTGGAAATCAGCATGAACGCCATCACACGTTTTGCCTCGCTCGCAGCCATCTCATCGGTCATGGTCTGTTCCGGATTCGCGCAGCAATCTACTTCGTCATCGTCACAGGAACTGCCGGACTCGCCGGAAACTCAAGCCCACATCAGCCCGCAACCCACCGGGCCAACTGCGATCTTCGACACCAGCATGGGCCGCATCACGTGCAAACTCTTCGACAAACAGGCGCCAAAGACAGTCGCTAACTTCATCGGCCTTGCTGAAGGCACAAAGGACTGGACGGACCCGGCAACCCACCAGAAGATGCACAACAAGCGCTTCTACGATGGGACCACCTTTCATCGCGTGATCCCTGAATTTATGATCCAGGGCGGCGACCCCACCGGGACTGGGACCGGCGATCCAGGCTATATGTTTGAAGATGAGTTCGATCCGGACCTGAACTTCGATGTGCCCGGGCGGCTGGCGATGGCCAACTCAGGGCCGAACACCAACGGCTCACAGTTTTTCATCACCGAAGTCCCGACTGAGCATCTGAACCAGAAGCACACTATCTTTGGACAGTGCGATGATTCCAGCATTCTCGTGGTCAAGTCCATTGCACGCGTGCCGCGCGATGACAACGACAAGCCAATTGAGCCAGTGATTCTGAAAAAAGTCACGATTGTGCCTGCGGGGCAGCCCGTTCCGCCATCAGATTCCACGCCGAAGCAATAATGATGACTCCCGCCCTTCGCTTTACGAAGGATGGGGCCCCCATGAATTTCAAAAAAAGGAGCTAACATGGCCCGCACCACCGGAACATACGCGATCTTCAATACCAGCGAAGGCACCATCGTCTGCCGTCTTTTTGAAAAAGACGCACCCAAAACCGTCTCCAACTTCATTGACCTTGCCGAAGGCACGCGTGAATGGACACATCCTGTCACCAACAAGAAGAGCAAAGACAAGCTCTACGATGGGACCATTTTCCATCGCGTGATTCCTGACTTCATGATCCAGGGCGGCGATCCTGCTGGCTCTGGCTTCGGCGGTCCAGGTTACCGTTTTGAGGACGAAACCAAAGGCTCTCCACATAACTTTAACCAGCCAGGCAAGCTGGCCATGGCCAATGCAGGCCCGAACACCAATGGCTCGCAGTTCTTTATCACTGTTGCACCGACACAGTGGCTCACAGGCAAGCACACGATCTTCGGCGAAGTAGTGGAAGGCCAGGATGTGGCAAACAAGATTTCGCGTGCGCCGCGTGGCGCGCAGGACAAGCCGCTTACCCCTGTAGTGATTGAATCACTGATCATTGAGAGGATCGCGTAACAGGTCAGGGAAAATCAGCTGTTTCGACTCAGCTACGCTCCGCTCAGGATGACAAATCCTGACGGCTTAGTAGTAGAGATATTTCCTCCACTTGACGTCGCTGTGCCCGATCATGCGCATGATGTGGCGGCTGGTGTGCAGTGTGAACGGGCGCGGCTCCCGCAGCAGCTTCATGTCTTCAAGTTCGTGCAGGAGTTGGTTGCCCTTCTTGCGGTTGCAGGCATGGCAGCAGGCCACGAGGTTTTCCCAGGTGGAGGCACCACCGCGCGAACGGGGGACCACGTGGTCGAGCGTCAGCTCTGAGGCAGGCAGAACTACTCCGCAATACTGGCAGGTGTTCCGGTCGCGGAGCAGGATGTTCTTCCGCGACAATGCGCGCGTTTGGTGCGGAATGCGGCGGTATTCAAGCAGGCGGATGACCGAGGGCAGCGGCATACGCACACGGGCAGCGTGAAGCGTGGCCCCCTGCTCTTCCTCAGTCCTGGCAACGCCCTTCAGCACCAGCACCAGCGCACGACGCGCTCCGCAGATGTTGATTGGCTCATAGGAAGCGTTCAGCACCAGCACCGGAGACTGCATGACAGCGCTTGTGTGGACGCGCACCTCTTCACGTGGAACGACGGCGTGCTTCTGTTTACGCGCGTGAATCATGGCCTTTCCCAGAGACATTCCTCTCCCTCACAATCCAGAGATGAAATGAGCACGGCCCTGAGCGCTTATGCGCCGCGGACCGCAGGAACAAAACCCGAATCCCAGAACACCACGTCTTCGTGCATGGGGATTTCAACCATCTCATGCCGTTGCGCCCTGGCCACTGTTGCCACGCGCACACTCTTTGCTCCGGCGCGGCGCAAGGCCAGCGCGCATGCTCGTGCTGTAGCGCCTGTGGTGTAAATGTCGTCTATCAGAAGCACGTCCGCGTCCTTTATCTTTTCCGGATGCAGGACAAAAAAAGCGCCGCGCACGTTGGCGCGACGCTGGTGCGGGGTCAGCCCCGCCTGACTTTCTGTGGCACGCCGCCTCTCCAGAACACCGGATGCCAGCGCAAGTTGCATTTCAGGACGCAACTGCTTCAAGGCCTTCAGTGTCGCGCGCGCCAGCAGTTCGGCCTGATTGAACCGGCGCTGTCTGCGCTTCGTTCGGAAGAGCGGCACGGGAACGACCAGCATCTTTTGCGGAATGCCCTCAAAGCGCAGAATCCGCGTTGCAAGCAGACTGCCCAGCCTGTTGGCGATCGGTTCCATTCCGTGGTACTTCAGCAGGTGAATCAACTCCCGCAACCGCCCCTGATACAGCCCATGCGCAACTGCCCAGGCAAAAGGAGGCGCTGCCATGCGGCAGGGACGGCACAAAGCATCACCTGGAGTGGCTTGTGGTCCGCCAAATCCCTGCGCGCCGAGGGCCTCGCCGCAGATGGCGCAAAGATTTCCATATTGCTCAGGGAGTTTGTTCCAGCAGGAGTTGCAAACAGGAACGCGGGTGAGCCGCGTAAGAGAGTCGCCGCAAAGCCGGCAAGAGGCGGGAAATAAAGCGCAGCACAGGCTGTCTGCCGGACTTCGCAACACGCGAGCAACCGCCCTCCATGCCGAGGTACCGGACTGCATCACATCCAGCGTTTGTGCTACACGCTGACTGCTGAAGACACACCTCTCACAGCAGGTTTTCCGCTGTTGGCAAAAGTATACACCGAAAACTTGCACAATTCCAGGTGCTATGAGAGGGGCTTTCCGGAATCTGCGGCTTCCCTTCTCTTGCGGAAAATGACTCGCAGCTGCTGCCTCCAGTGCTCATCGAGAGCAATCAGTGTCCATTCAACCTCTGGTTTCAGGTGGCGCAGTATCGTCTCATTCGCCGGATGGATGCGCAGCGCCGGAGCGACGAGCATCAGCAGCGGCGGACGGTCTGACAACTCTACTCCGGGGAAATAGCCGTGCTGGTCCAGGTCGCCGTCGGCATGGACGCGCCGGACACGGATCCAATAATCCAGGCCCTGCAAGGGCAGATGCAGGTCTTCATCCGCCTTGATTTCAAGCACCACCAGCCGTCCTGCCCGCGTCACGCTCAGCAGGTCAATCATGCCGCGGTCGCCGGCAGAAAACGCCGGCACCTGTGAGTAGACGCAATCTTCCCGGACGGATGGTTCCACTTCGGCAAGGCTTTTCCTCAGCTCAGATTCCAGCCAGCGCTCCGGATGCATCCGGTAAAGAGGATTGCGAGCGTTGCCTGTGGCCGCGCGCGCTTCTCCCAGGCGATGCATGAGGTCTTTGAACAGGTCTTCGGTTTCGCCGGTCAGCGGAGTTTCATTTGCGCCCGCGCCGAAGGTAATGGCGTCCTGTCGCGAAAAAGAACCGGAAGCCAATCCATGACGCGCACGCGCGAACTCCAGCCCATGCAGGCGAAAGCTGATTTCGGCCGTGCTGGTGACATATATTTCAACGCGCGAATGCATGGAATCCGGCAGCAGTGCGAGTACACGCTCAATTGCGTCCTGCATTCGCTCTTTCACCCGTGACGGAGTAATTGCGTGGACTAGGCGCGTTTCCAGATTACCTTCTTCGATGATGAGTTGTTCCAGTTCTTCTGAGCGCTCGTCCAGGGCGTACAGCTCCCATTTGGCGAGCGCGGGGTTGAGCCACGCCATGCGCGCGCGTGTTACTTCTGCCTTGCCTGCGGGCAGAATGACCTTCAGGCCTTCAAAGACTCTCCTCCCGCCGCTGTGTTCACGACAATAATTGAGCCACAAAATGCCGAGGGTGAGAGCGCCATCCAATGTGGACTGCATCTCCAGCGCGTTCACTGCAATCACGGCCCAGGCCTTTGGCCCACGCACAAGTGTTGCGCGAGCATAAGCAGGCCCGAAACTGTGCTCCAGGTCCATGGCACTGTGCAGGTCACCAATGCTGTAGTCAGGAAAGGCCCGCATCAGCACGCGCTCCAGCACGCGAAGATAGCGCTTGCGTGTGGTTTCGCGCGCGGAGGGAGTGCGGCGGTCGCGGTCGGCCACCAGCTCCAGGGTCTGTGGCCTGACCTGGCCAAAGCGGCGCGTCTCAATGCGCAGCGTGTCTTTGCGCGCGCTTATTCCGGTGACGGTACGTACGATATTGCGCTCATCTGACCAGAGCTGCAAAACACATCGTCCGTGGTCGGAAGAAAGAGCATACCGCGCCCGCTGCATATCGAAAAGCACACGGCCATCTTCCAGCACAGCGGCACGCGGATACCCAGCCAGAAAATCCTCGAGCGCGCGGGCCAGCTGCGCGGCTGAAACTTCACTGATAACAGATGGCATTAAGAAAACTATGCTTGCCCATAAGAAGCGCGAGCAAGCATTTTCATGCTACCAGCCGTTGCGCTTCCGCAATTCGGTAATGTGTGCTACATGATGACGGCAGTGCCAGTCATAAAGCTGGATGACATCGGCCAGCTTCTGACGTCCGTTTTCAGAATGGACATATCCACGTTGCCACTCGGTCTCCGGGAGAGACCTAAACAAGGCGGCCCAGCGCGTATGCAGAGCATCGAGCAGCTTCAGAGAGACTTCTACCGGAAGCGTCTTTGCGTCTTGCAGCTCGGCCCAGATTTTCTCATCGTATGCCGCAACCGCTGGCCAGTCTTCGGTGAGCGCCTTGCGCGTGCGCACATAAGCATTGATGTGGCTGTCAGCCACATGATGCACCAGCTGGCGCACCGTCCATCCGCCCTCACGATAGGGCGTATCCAATTGCGCCTCAGAAAGACCGCTTACCGCGGAGCGCAGGTTTTCCGGCAGTGCTGCCAGGACCGCAATGGAACCACGGCGCTGCTCTGGCGTCTGCTCCAGTGGACCGGCAAAATTCCCGATGGGATAACGCATGTCTTCGCTCATACGACGAACAGTATCACAGAAGACGCGCGTCCGGCACTATTGCGCCTGATGGTGATAATGGTGCGCCCGGTGATGACGGTGACGGTGCGTTCTCGCAAATGCTGAGGATGAAACCAGCAAAACCAAAGACAGAATGATGAGCTTCTTCATGCCGCGATGGTAGCAAAAAAAGAAAGCAAACCAGCTTGTGGAAATCATGGGATGGAACCAAACGCGCCAACTCTGCTCAGGCAGACTGTTTCCGGTTTGCGGAGCTTTGTAGACGGCGCGATTGCGACCGGAGAATAATCAAGCTATAGCATCTTCACAGATGGCCTGGACCATGCCACGAAACTACAGTCGCCGCTACCGACAGGGAGTCGGCGACAGTGTAAATGGGAATGTACAGAATCTGTGAAAATGCCATAGCTCCATGCTTGCGAACTCTATTGCATTTGATCCGTTAAACCCGAAGGCTGTGCTTTCAGAAATTCCTGCGCGGGCCGGGGTCTTCGCCCTTTTTGCCGCCGATGAACGCGCCGAGCCATACGTCAGCCGCACCCCCAACCTGCATCGCAGACTCAGCCGCTTTCTTGATGCGCGCCCGACGCAATCGAAGCGCCTGCGGCTGACAGAAAAAATTGCGCGGATTGAGTGGTCGCTTACCGGATCGGATTTCGAGTCGCTGCTGCTGCTCTATCGTCTATCGGCGCAGCTATTTGGCGATGCCGTTCACAAGCGCATGCACCTGCGCGCGCCTTTTTTTCTGCGCATGGCAATGGAGAATGCCTGGCCGCGCGTTTATGTAACCAATAGAATTACAAAATCGGCACAAGAGCAGCTTTTCGGCCCATTTCCCTCCCGCGCAACCGCGGAGAAATTCGCCGATGAGATGCTGAATTTCTTCCTGCTGCGCCGCTGCCATGAAGACCTGCATCCTGATCCGGCCTTTCCCGGCTGTATTTATTCCGAGATGAAGATGTGCCTTGCTCCCTGCTTCAAAGGCTGCACGGATGAACGTTATGCCGAGGAAGCCGCCAACGTTTATGCTTTTCTGAAGACTCGCGGCGCCAGCCTGATTCAGAAACTGGCAGCAGAGCGCGACACTTCATCGGCAGGGCTTGATTTTGAAAAAGCCGCCCAGCTCCATGCAAAGCTGCAAAAAGTTGAGTCCGTTGCATCGCTGGTTTCTCCGGCTGTGCAGCAGCTATCAAAGATGCGCGCACTGGTCCTGCAGCCCTCTGCTGTGTCGGAAAGCGTAGCGATCTTTCTGCTCTCAAATGGAGTAATTACCGGCCCTGCTTATTACGCTGTCTCAGGAATGAGGCTGCATAATGAGCACTCCGGCTCTACATCTCTTTATGTCGCTCCCGTCGCGGTGGAAGCAGTGCCTCTGGCAACATCTGTGCAATTGGCCACGCATGATGTGCTGCAGGAACGGCTGGAAGATGTGCTTGCGCGGCTTGAATTGCAAAACAAAAAGCTGAAAGCTCCCAGTCAGACCCTTTCCGATTATCTCTGCCTGTTCAAACGATGGTATTACCGCCCGCAAACACAGCGTACTGGCGAAATTTTCTTCGCAGATGAGAAAGGTGAGTTCCAGAAAAAACAGGTTTTGCGTGGAATTTCGCGCGTCTTTTCCAGCACGCAAAAAGAAGAGGCCGGAGACACGCTCCGGCCCGCTTAAGACATCGGGCGCCCCTATTTTTGGGCTTCGATCCACTCTTTTAGCTTCGGCCCTTGCTCACTGCGCAGTTCAATGCAGTCGTTGATCTGGTCTTTGGCCCGCGCCAGCGACCGGTCAGACGCAGGAACTTTGTGCGTGGAGAAGAAGCCCACTACCTGGTCACGGGCCTGCGTGCTGCAGAAGCTTCCGGTGGCGCCCACCAGATAGGCCCCCATGGAAGTTGTAAGTTGCGCCTTCACCTTGTCCCAGTTTTGCTGGATATATTTCCATGCTTCATCGCGTGTTTCCTGCCCACGCAGCATGATCAGGAACTCAATGGCCGCGTCCTGGTTGCGCACTTTGTTTGAAACAGTGTAATCAAGCGCACGGCGTTCGAGGGCCGGGTCCTTGAAGAGGGCCAGCATACGGAGCGCCCCTTCCTGCACCTGCGGATTGGTTGAGCTTTCGTAGGTCTTCTGCAACTGATCGAAGAAGGCCGCATCACCATGCAGAGCAGCCACTCCAATCGCCGTCTGCGCGAGCGTCGGCTCCACTGAGGAAGGATCGCTGAGATACTTCTGCGCAATCTCTTTCGCTTCAGAAATTACGCCGGGGTCTTCCCCGATGGTCCCCAGCGCGCCAAACAATGCAGCACGCAGTTCCTTCTTCTCCGGCGAATCGCTGTCCGACGCTTTGCCCAGGCGTCCGTAAGCAGGCTTGAAGTTCTTAAGCACCCATGCAGCCAGCGCCTTGTGCTCTTCATCGGTCGAAGCAATCTGGTCATCAATGGTCCCGACTGCGCTCAACGCTGTCTGAATCACAGAAGCGCTCGTATCGTCCTTTACTGCTGCCGCAAGATTCAGATAATCGCCCACACCCATCTTGTCTGCGCGCACCTGCGCCCATACATCTCCAAGCAGGCTGATCCGCTCTTCCGGCGTCAATCCAGATTCGACGTTCGAAATAATCTTCCCGTACACATCTGCTGGATAGGTGCTGCGGTAATAGCCTTTTCCTCCTGCATTGGCAAAGAAGAACTGTGCCTGCGGGACATTGAGCGCTTGCTGTGCTGCAGAAATCACCTGACAATCACTCGCCTTACCAGAGGTCTTCATGCACACCGGTACCGTCCACGACTGCCCCTGCTCCGCCTTCACGCTGGGGTTCAGGAAGAACCGCTGCTGCTGCACAGAGACGCTGCTGTCCTTTGGATCATCGAAGGTCAGGATTGGCTCCCCAGGCTGGACGACGAAGCTTTCCATGATCTTGTCCACGGGTTTATGGCTGGTTGTGGTCTGCGCGTTCCAGAAGTCCTCCGCGGTCGCATTGCCGTACATATGCGCCGCCAGATAATTGTGCACGCCCTGCCGGAAGGTCTGTTCACCAAGGTAATTCTCCACCATCAGCAGCACCGCGCCGGCTTTGCCGTAGGTGATGCCGTCAAACATCTGGTTGATCTCATCCGGCGTGTCTGCTTTGGCGCGGATGGTCCGCGTCGTGCGCTGCGCATCCAGGTTCAGCGTGCCATTGAGCTGTTGGGCCACATCCTGCGGAATGTTCCACTCCGGATGCCATGCGGCCACAGGCTTATTTTCCATCCACGAAGCAAAACCCTCGTTCAGCCACAGGTTGTCCCACCACTGCATCGTCACCATGTCGCCAAACCATTGGTGTGCCATCTCGTGCGCAACAACAAGGGCAACATTCTTCTTCGCGCCTACAGAGGCGTTCTTCTCGTCGAGAAGCAGGTCGGTTTCGCGGTAGGTAATGGCTCCGAAGTTTTCCATGGCGCCCGCTTCAAAGTCCGGCAGCGCGATCATATCCAGCTTCGGCATCGGGTACTTGATGCCGAAATAATGGTCATAGTAGTGCAGAACAAACTCCGCGGCCTTCACTGCGTATTTCGTCAGTTCCACTTTGTCCGGGGTCGCGCATCCGCGAATCGGCACTCCATCGCTTTCACCCGATGTGCACTGGAAATCGCCGACAAGAAATGCAACCAGATAGGTAGACATCTTCGGCGTCGTCGCAAACCTGATGGTGTGCTTGTCCTCGCCGGGACCGGGGGTGTCTGACACGATATTTGTGTTGGAAATCGCTGTGTCGCCCTTGTCTACGATCAGCGCCACATCATACTTCGCCTTAAAGGCCGGCTCGTCAAAGGATGGGAAAGCTCGGCGCGCATCGGTTGGCTCAAATTGTGTAACAGCATAGTTACGCTTTGCGGTCTTAGAGAGATAAAAGCCGCGCAGCTCATTGTTCAGGATGCCGGAATATTCAATGTTGAGCGTGAGATGGCCTGCGGGCAGCTTCTGGTGAAAATCAAATGTCGCCTGCTCCTTTGCGGCATCCTCTGAAACCGCAGCATTCAGAGTCTTTCCGTCAAGCGTTGTTTTGACACTCTGGAACTTGATCTCGGCTGCATTCAGCGTGATCGCATCCACAGGCTCGGAGATGACAACATCAATTTTTTCCTTACCTGTGAAGGTGGCGTTCTTCAGGTCCGGCGTCAGTATCAGACTATAGTGTTCCGGATGGACTGTTTGAGGAAGGCGCTGCGAGTGAGCTGTCTGGGTAAAGAGAGGGCCGAGGGCAATACATACAACGGCAAAAAACGGGCGAATACATCGCGGCATAGGGACTCCTTGAAAGGCTGAAACGGTGCTTTTGCTGGAATGCGTCAAAGCTCTGTATTTACCATATCGCAAACGCAACAGAAGATTGTCCGGTCACGACTCGCGATAGTCAAGCAAAACCACACCTACCAGCACAAGACAAATGGGCCAGATGTACGACGCAACTTTTGATTGGCGTTGGTCTGGAAGGCGCAACTCCAGCCAGCGGCCCCATCCGGCAGTTGCGCCAAGCAGGGCAATTGGGGTGTGGCTCATTTCGGCGAGCATCTCTTCTCGGATATTTCCCAGAGCGTGCTGATGGGTCAGCAAAAGCGCGCCTCCGGCAGCGCATACCAGAGGGAAAACATACACGGCCCACTGCGATTTGAGCCGGCCCGTCTCTACCGCCCATTCAAAGATGGCGAAGGCCGCAATCAATAACGCATAGATGCGGTGCTGTAACACGTCTGGCCCACTAAAGCTGGCCCAGAAAGGACGCGGCCCCAGGGGCCAGTTTTCCGGATCAGCACGCAACAGAATAAACACCGCCAGCCCCAGAAACAGCAGCGGCCAGTGGCGCGCGCCTGGAAACCGCCATCGTGTCAGCAACGCAAACAGCCCGGCGCAGAGTACAATCAGGCCGGCCCAGTGGTGGTTGTACTCGCTCCATGCGCGATCATTGGCGTCGCTCTGGCTTCCACCGTTGAACGTGGACTCCGGGACCGCCACACTCAAGGGCGTAGGTGGCGCGAGCGCTTTGAGCGGCGGACTATTTAGACGCGGCCACTCCCACCGCATCCGCTCAACAATTTCATGCTTCGTCAGGCGGTCCCGGGTAAGATCCACTGCCGGGGGCTGCGATGTCATGGAGGCCGCCGTCAGAATTGCCGTAAAGCCAAGTCCGATCTCTGCTTCGCTGAATCGCCGCAGCCGTACCAGCAACGGCGCAGGACTGCGCTCTATCTGCCGCACTAGAAAAAAATTTCCTGTCCCCAGGCCCAGGACCACCAGCAGCAGATAGACTTTCGCCATTAACATGACTCCGTAGCTTGTGCCATAAAGCCCTTGCCACGAACCTACATAAAACAATGCCATGCCGATTCCGCCCGTCAGCAGCACAGCAACGCCCACAATCGCCATCGCGGAAAACCGCCGCGCATAGCGCGCAGCAGCCGACTGCCTGCCCTCACGCCGCAGCGCCATCAACAGGAATGGCATTGCGCCGATCCATGCAGCCGTGCCGATGTGGTGCAGCGCAGTCAGAACAAGCAGAGGACCGCGATACTCCAGCCGCGCGGCTGCATGACTCATTCCCACAGAGGCCGCCAGCACCAGCACCGCTGGCAAAGCACATACAAAAAGCCCTCTGCCAGAACGCAGCCGCAGCAGAAAAAACAGCGCCGCAGCGCTAATTGTAAGAGCGGCGCCCAGAAGAAAAAAATCCGCCGAGAGGACATCGTGGAAGCTAAAGCCGGATCCGCCGATCAGAATGGCAGAGCTTGTGACGATAGAAAGAATTTCCGCCCAACCTAAAGCAAATGCAGACCAGGCCACAGCACGCTGCAACTTTCGCAGGTGCTCACCGTCCACTCCACCAGGCAAAGCGATGAACAGCAGAAACACCACCCCACCGAGTGTCAGCGCCTCAAGTGCCAGCGTGGCAGCCCGCAACAGCACGGAGAGAAGGTCGAAATCTCGAAGTAGCCAGATCAATTTGCTATTGAACGGTAAAGGGAATTTCTCCGCGCGTAATGTGGCCGTCGGCAGCCAGCGCCTGCCAGCGGATTGTGTATTGCCCGGCAGCCAGATGAATGCTCTGCGCAGAAAGAGCATCCGGAGCAGACTGGGCTTCGAGCGTGAGCGTCTGTACCTTACCATCCGGCCCAAC
>DASRBV010000279.1:0-2977 GCA_035653455.1 Pseudacidobacterium sp.
TCCGGTTTCCATGTGGTCAGAAAGTCTTAGATGGCTGATATGTGCCAGAGAATTCGGCGGCACATCCTGCGTGAAGCTGTTAGCCTAGAAGTATGAAATTCGGCGTGCTGGTCTTTCCCGGATCGAACTGCGATTACGACACCTATCATGTAGTGTCGGAGATTTCGCGGCAGCCGGTGACTTTCCTCTGGCATGACTCACCGGAGCTTCAAAACTGCGACGCCATTCTCGTTCCCGGCGGCTTTGCTTATGGGGACTATCTTCGCACGGGTGCCATTGCGCGGTTTTCTCCTGTAATGCAGGCGGTGAAGAAGTTTGCGGCGGAGGGCGGCCCGGTGCTGGGCATCTGCAATGGCTTCCAGATTCTGTGCGAGGCGGGGCTGCTTCCCGGCGCGCTGATGCGCAATGCCGGACTGAAGTATATCTGCAAGCAGGTCTATCTGAGGACAGAGACGGCGGACTCACCCTTTACCCAGACATTGCGCAAGGGTGAGGTGCTGAAGATTCCGATCGGGCACATGGAAGGGAACTATTTCTGTGATGCTGAAACTCTGGCGAAGCTGGAAGCTGACGACCGGATTGCGTTCCGGTACTCCACGCCACGGGGTGAGATTACGCAAGAAGCGAACCCGAACGGGTCGTTGAGCAATATTGCCGGAGTGTTGAGCGAAGGCCGCAACGTGCTGGGCATGATGCCGCATCCTGACCGGTCGGCAGAGGAGCTGCTGGGTTCGTCGGATGGATACAAGATTTTTGCATCGCTGATAAATTATCTTGCAGCGAAAGAAAAGAGTTCCGTTTCCCAGGAACTGGCGGTAAGGTAGCAGGTCCCAGATTTCATGATTGATATTCATCACCACTTGCTGTTCGGTCTGGACGACGGATCTCCCGATATTGATACTTCAGCAGCCATGGCAGAGGCGGCGGCCAATGACGGTATTACGCACGTGGTCTGCACGCCGCACGCGAATGACAGATACCGTTTTGATCCGCAGACAAATAGTGAACGGCTGGCTGCTCTGCGTGAGCGCGTGGATGGCAGGATAACATTGGGGCTGGGCTGTGACTTCCATCTTTCTTACGACAACATAGAAGACGCGCTGAAGAACCCGGCAAAATATACGATCAATCAGAAGAATTATCTGCTGGTGGAATTTGCCGATCTGATGATTCCTGCCAGCATGAGCGAGACATTTTTTGAGATGGGGGTCCGGGGCATTCGGCCCATCATCACACACCCGGAGCGGAACTTCACGATCCAGCGCCATCCGGAACGCATGGTCCCGTGGCTGCGCGAAGGGTGTCTTGTACAGATTACGGCCTCATCGCTCACGGGACGCTTTGGGCGCACGGCACAGTCTTTTGCATTTGATTTTCTGGACAAGAACTGGGTGCACTTCATTGCCACGGACGCACACAATCTCACCTCGCGGCCTCCAGTGATGAGCGAGGCATATAAAGTGATTGAGGACAAATACGGAAGAGAGACGGCCCAGCGTGTCTGTGTAGAGAATCCAAAGGCTGCATTTGACGGCACACCGCTGCCTCCGCAGCCGGAGCCGATCGGACTCCACGGCGAGATGGAAGCGAAGCAGAAGAAGGGCCTTTTCAGCCGGTTGTTTGCTACGAAGTAGTTGAGAGATCCGGTTTTTCTATTCTGCGCTCATGTCCGGAAATGGACATGCACTGTCCGGAAGTGGACATCCCGGCCATGTAGTTATCTATATACTGACATTTCATATCAATAACTTAGGTTTGCGGAACTTTGGCCCTTGCAGTGCTCGTATATGCGACAGAGGCCCACGATGCAAACTCTCCGACAGGACATTTCTTATGCGTTGCGGCAGATGCGGCAAGCCCCCATCTTTACGCTGACGGCGATGCTGACACTCGCGCTTGGCATTGGCGCGACGACGGCCATCTTTTCGCTGATCCACACAGTCATGCTGAAGTCTTTGCCGGTGGCGGACCCGTCGCGGCTGTACCGGGTGGGGAGTGGCGATGACTGTTGCGAGGAGGGTGGGCCACAGGACGACTGGGGGATGTTCCCTTATTCGCTCTATCTCCGGATGAAAGATAGTTCTCCTGAGTTTGAGCAAATGACCGCCTTTCAGGCCGGGGCCTGGCAATACAGCGTCAGGCGCGAGAAGACAGAGCGGCAGGCGCGGCCGATTTACGGAGAGTTTGTTTCCGGAAACTACTTTTCTACTTTTGGGATACAAGCGTTTGTGGGGCGGACGATTACTCCTGCGGACGACCAGCCCTCTGCGCCGCCCGTGGCCATGTTGAGCTATCGGGCATGGCAGCAGGAATACGGCTCGGATCCATCTGTAATTGGCGCGTCCTTTGTTGTGGAGGGGCACCCGTTTACGGTAGTCGGGATTACTCCACCTGGGTTCTTTGGCGAAACACTGCGCAGCAATCCACCTGATATGTGGTTCCCGCTCGAACAGGAGCCAATGATGAAGGGGGAGGACTCACTGGTAAAGAAACCGACCACAGCCTGGCTGCGAGTGATTGGGCGGCTGCGGCCGGGAGCGTCGGTGAATGGAATGTCGGCGCGCTACACGGCGATGGTGCGGTCATGGCTGCAAAATGAGTTTGTGCACGATGTGGGTGCTCCGCAGGAATTTCAGGCACAGATCAATGCAACGCTCCCCAAACAGTTTGTGAAGGTCATTCCGGCGGGCACAGGCGTCAGTGTGATGAAGGCGGACTATGAAGACAGTCTGCGCATCCTTCTGATTGTCTGCTGCCTTGTGCTGCTGATTGCATGCGCCAATATTGCGAACCTTCTGCTGGCGCGCGGGGCGGCGCGGCGCAGCCAGACATCTGTGCGGCTGGCCCTGGGGGCACCGCGGAAAAGACTTGTGCAGCAATCGCTCACAGAAAGCCTGGTGCTTTCTCTTTTTGGCGGAGCGGCGGGAATTGCGGTCGCCTATCTGGGGGTAAAGCTGATTGTGGGTCTGGCCTTTGG
>DASRBV010000280.1:0-11397 GCA_035653455.1 Pseudacidobacterium sp.
AGCGGCTGCCCATTGGTCGTGCCCAGCGCGACGGCATCGCCTTCATTGAGTCCGGAGAGGATTTCTATCTGCGTAATATTGGATGCGCCAGTCGTCACCTGGGTGCGGCGAAGCACTCCATCTACTATGCGATAGACATAGAATTTGCCCTGCTCCGTATGCAGGGCGTCGCGCGGCACATTCAGGACATTGGCCGAATCAGATATTGTAACTTTTACAGTTACATTTGTATTAGGCAGAAGCTGGCCATCGGCATCATCAATTGCAATCACTGCCTGGCCCACGTTGCGGGTCTCCTGATAGCGAATAATCGTGGAGGGTACCCGTTCAATATGGCCGTGCCACTCAAGATCTGGCCTGGCGTCCCATGTGATCTGGACCGGCATGCCCTCCTTCAGCCTGCCGACCTCTGGTTCGTCGAAATAGGCAAGTACCTGCATTTTTTTGAGGTCGGCCATTTCCAGGAGCGTCTTTCCCTGCTCAACAAATTCCGTTGCTTTAAAGGGGATGGAGTATACGGTCCCTGGAAACGGCGCTTTGACGTTGGCTTGATTCACTACCTGCAGGGCCGCCGCATAGGCCGCCTGCGCATCTTCAAGTGACGCTTTTGCATGGGCCACATCCGTGGAGCCGTACCGGTCGGTCTTCTTTTTCTGGAGCACTGCAAGCGAATTGTTTGCAGCTGCAAGTCGGTCCTTTGCCGCTGCTACCTCTGAAGGTGAGGCGGCACCCTGCATCTGGAGTTTTTCAAGAGTAGCAAGGCTGTTCTGTGCCTGGGCGCGGTCCATCATCGCTGATTGAATCTGCCCATTGAGCGAAAGCAACTCTTCCTGTGTGCCTCCGTTGACTGTGGCATCATAAGCCGCCTGCGCGCCTTTGAGGTTTGCCAAAGCTGTGGCAAGCTTAGCACGAGCATCAGTGTCGTCCATGGAAAGCAGCAGTTTGCCCGAGGGTACCTGGTCCCCTTCATGGACATAAATCGCCTTGATAATGCCGGGGAAGGGGGCTGTGGCTTCATATCTGGAAACGGGGTCCACCACGCCGTTGGTGCTGGTGGTGCTCCTCAGGCTGCTGCGCACAACTGTCGCAGCCCGCACGGGAAGCGTTGTGCGCGTGAGGCGGTGCGCAATATAGAAGACGAGCAGAAGCGTAATGATTACGCCTGTCCAGAGCCAGCCACTTCGAATTGTTGCCGTGCGTTGTGTTGCCATCCGTAACCAGAGGTCAGTATATAAGACTCAATAAGATGCGGATTGGTGGCAGAAATGTATTCTGCGGGGTGCTCTAAAATAAGAACATGGCTCTTTCTGAACGCTATACCGATGAGCACGCAAAAGCGGGCCTCGATTATAAGTTTCCCGAGATTGAAACCTGGAAAAACCAGTTTCCTGCTTACGAGATTGTGATTGACGATCCGGAGTTCACCTCAGTCTGTCCGAAGACTGGGCTGCCCGATTTCGGCGTCATCACGCTGCGCTACATGCCGCGCGAGCTTTGCCTTGAGTTGAAGTCTTACAAGGAGTATCTCTTCTGCTACCGCAACCTGGGCATTTTCCAGGAAAACGTGGTGAACCAGGTACTGGAGGATGTGGTGAAGGCGTGCAACCCTGTATGGGCGGTTGTAAAAGGAGAGTTCCGGCCCCGGGGCGGCATTTCCACAACGGTAGAGGCGCGCTGGCCCAGGTCCCGGGAGTAAATGGGGCTGCCTGAAAACCGGGCCTGATATCCTGCCTTCACCAGAATGAAGGCCAAAGCGCAAGCCAGACCTACCGCCGCGCAGACCGCCGGAATGGCGCTTTTTCTGCTTACGTGCCTGAATCTTTTCAATTTCATTGACCGCTACGTTTTGCCTGGCGTGCAGCCGCTCATCCAGAAAGAGTTTCTGGTCAATGATGCTCAGATTGGCCTGCTGACCTCGGCCTTCTTTTTCACTTACATGATCGTCGCTCCGCTTACCGGATGGCTCGGCGACCGGTTTCCACGGCGTCCGCTGATTGTAACCGGAGCACTTATCTGGAGTGCGGCCACGCTTCTGACTGCCACCGTGCATAGTTACGAAACACTGCTGGTCCGTCATGCGGTTGTGGGTATTGGAGAGGCGACCTTCAGTATTTTCGCCCCGGCGCTGCTCTCTGATTTTTATCCAGAGATAGACCGCAACCGCGTCCTCAGCATCTTTTACATCACGATTCCCGTGGGTGCGGCACTGGGCTATCTCACAGGAGGGGTTCTCGGTCAGCATTATGGCTGGCGTGTGCCGTTTTTTGTCGCAGCCCTGCCCGGAGTGCTGATTGCCGCGGCCTTCTGGTTCTTTGTGAAGGAGCCGCCGCGCGGCTCCTGTGATGAGCTAAAGCCAACCTTTGACCGCACAACGCTCTCCGGACTGCTGCGTAATCCTGCCTTCTGGACTGCGACCCTCGGCATGGCCATGTGGACTTTTGCCGTCGGGGGCATCTCAACGTTTCTGCCAACTTTCTTCGTCCGTTTTGGCGGATACACTGTGGCCACGGCAGGCATAGTTACAGGCGCAATCACCGCGATAGATGGCCTGGTGGGCACAATCGCCGGAGGGTGGATTGGGCACCGTTGGGTACGAAAAAACCACCGCGCGCTCTATCTTGTCTCTGCCTGGAGCATGATGCTTGCCATTCCGGCCTGCGCTGCAACTCTCTTTGGTCCGCGTTCGTGGCTGGTGCCCGGAGCATTTGTTGCGGAGCTGTTGCTTTTCCTGAACAACGGCCCACTGAATGCATGCCTGGTCAATTCCGTGGCGGCCTCGATCCGCTCCTCCGCCATTGCTATCAATCTGTTTATAATTCACGCGCTGGGGGACGCCTTTTCTCCCCGCCTGATTGGCCGCGTTTCCGATGCGACAACTTCTCTGCGCACGGGAATGGGAATGACGCTGATTGCTTTGGGGATTGCGTCGGCGATTTTGTTTACCGGATCGCGCTTTGCGCCGTTGTTGCCGGAAAGCGAAGATGTTTCTTTCTAAGGCACATTGAGGCATTTTTCGTTTCACTGCGATGCCATTTCGTGCGGCGCAGGATCTCAGAAGGATTGGCCGGGCTTACATCGCTAAGGTCCTTCCTCCCCTGCGGTCGTCTTTTCAAGGTGTGAGGTACTTGGGTTTACAGAGGGTGAGGCGCATCAGGGTGCTACATGCCTACGCTCATGCGCGTTCTTGGGTCGAGGTAGTCGCGCAGGGCATCGCCCAGAAAATTGAATGAGAGCACGCACAACATGACTGCAATTGCAGGAAAAATGACCAGGTGCGGCGCATCGAAGAGATGCGAGCGTGCGTCGTTTAACATCGCGCCCCAACTTGCCGCCGGGGGTGGGACACCAAGTCCGAGGAAACTCAGTGTCGCTTCAGCCAGCACGGTTCCGGCCAGGCCAATGGCGGCCTGAACGATCACAGGCTGCAGGATGTTCGGCAGGATGTGCTTTGTAAAGATGCGCAGGTCGCTTGCGCCGAGCGCCCGTGCCGCTTCCACAAACTCGCGCTCGCGCGCAGCCAGCACCTGTGCCCGGACGAGCCGCGCATAACCTACCCATCCGCCGATGGAGAGGGCCAGAATCAAATTGATTAGCCCAGGCCCGAGGAATGCGACAAAGGCAATCGCCAGCAAAATTCCAGGCAGCGCCAGGAAGGCATTCATCAGAAAAGTATTGAGCGCAGTATCCAGAACGCCGCCGTAATATCCGGCGATGCCGCCAAGGACCAGTCCCAAAAACAGCGAGCAGGCCACGACCGAAGACGCCACGAACAGCGAAAGTCTTGCGCCATAAAGAGTGCGGGAAAAGATGTCGCGTCCCAGCTCGTCCGTTCCAAACCAATGTGTATGATCAGGTGGCGTAAGCCTGTGTTCCAGATTTATGGCGGCAGGATTGTAAGGCGCTATCAATGGCGCGAAGAGCGCAATTCCAACAAAGAGAACGAGCAGCGCTGCACCGATGACGGCAAGCGGCTGCCGGCGAAATGTGCGTCGAATGGAAAAGTCGGCCAAAGAAAAAGAGTAGCAAATGCCGGGGATTTGCTTTCTTTATACACTCGAGATTCGGCAGAGATCCGTCCCTGCTTTTCCACAGAGAAATCTATCCGGACGGATTTATACGTTGACACGCCGGTACTGTGACCCGCTTAAATTAAATAAAAGAAAAGACCTCTACAAAAAAAGATTGCCGCAATTTTGCACGACGTTCAACTTCCTCAGACAAAGTAAGAAAAAGCGCAGATTGCGCACAAAGGACAAAACATGAAGACTATTTTGAGGCTGGTGTTGCTTGCAGTGTTTCTCTGTCCCTGTACCGCTGCCCTGGCGCAGACTGCCGGGGCCGGGACCATCAGCGGAACGGTGACGGACACAGGTGGCGCAGTTATCGGCAATGCAACTGTTACGGTTACAAATACTGACACCGGGGCAGCCCGCTCCATCACAACAAACAATGCCGGCAGCTATGTGGCTCCTTTTCTGCAACCAGGACATTACTCCATTTCAGTGAGCGCGCCGAATTTTGGCAATGTGGAACAGAAGAACATTACACTCCATGTAGGCGATACGCTGACAGTGGATGCGGCGCTGCCTCCGGCAGCGGTACAGTCCACGGTGCAGGTTTCTGCCGCGGCGCCTCTGCTTGATCCAGAGCGGACAGAGGTCTCTCAGGTTGTCAGTGAAAAGCTGGTGCAAAACCTGCCGGTGAATGGCCGCCGATGGGACGATTTCGTCCTGCTCACGCCGAATGTCGTCAATGATGGAGGCAGCGGTCTGGTCAGCTTCCACGGCATCTCCGGTTTGTATAACAGCAACTATGTGGATGGCGCGAACAATAACCAGATGCTGTTTTCCGAGGCACGCGGTCGGGCATCCGGAGCACCTTACATCTATAGCCTGGACTCCATTAAGGAATTTCAGGTGGCGACGGCCACGTACAGCGCAGAGTTCGGGCAGGCTGCCGGCGGACAGGTCAACGCAATCACCAAGTCGGGCACGAACGATCTGCATGGCGATCTTTTTTACTATCTACGTTATCCATCGCTGAATGCGCTCGATCCTTATAACAAGGGGCAGGGAATTGCGAACCATAATCCGCTCCTCTTGACCCAGCCGATTCACCAGCAGCAGCAGTTTGGGGGCAGCGCAGGAGGACCGATTGTCCGCGACCGCCTCTTCGGCTTCTTCACGTATGACGGGTTTCGCCGCGTCAATCCGGTGCTCTATAGCTCGACAGCAAATATTTCGCTGACTCCGGCAGGCTCTTTTGGCGACCACGGAAACAACATTACGCCTGCGCAGTGTCCTGCGAGCATTGGCGGCCCGGGTTCAGCGAACTGCACAAATGCGATCAAATATCTGCAGGCGCTCTCTGGTTCTTATCCGCGCACCGGCGTGCAGGACATCTTCTTTCCGCGCCTTGACTGGCAGATGAACGACAGAAACCATGTCTTTGCCAATTTCAATTTCTCTAACTATCACTCGCCCAGCAGCTATGCCTCGAGTCCTTCTTTTACAAATTCTTCAGTCACGACCAATGGGTCTACCAATTATCACGAGCGTTTTGTGGTTGCGCAGTGGACCGACGCCCTGACAGACCATTCCGTGAATGAAGTGCGCTTCCAGTGGGGGCGCGATCTGGAAACAGCGGGTGCAAATGCGCCTGCCCCCAGCGTTTCCCTGGGCGGTGTGCAGACTTACGGAATGCCGAATGCGCTTCCGCGCACGGCAGAGCCGGACGAGCACCGTTATCAGATCACCGATGTGTTCTCGACTACACATGGCAGACACACTCTTAAAGCCGGAGGCGATCTGAATCTTGTTCATGAAGTCATGATCAATCTCTTTCAGGGAGGCGGTCTGTATAGCTACACCAAAGGCGTCGGTCCATCCGACAATTTTGCTGCCTGGGTGCAGGACTTTTTTCCCGCAACTTCTTCCGACCCGCTTGCCGGGACGCATTATGACACCTTCGTTCAGGTGATAGATCCGATTACGCACACAGGCAAGGACGATTTCTGGATGAAGATGATTGACGGCTTTGTCGAAGACTCCTGGAAGATTACGCACGACCTTACGTTTGATCTTGGAGTGCGTTACGATGTGCAGCTCACGCCTCAACCTCTGCATCCGAACACGAGCACTGCTTTAGCGGCCCATTACAACCAGACACTGAAAAACGTTCTCGACCGTGTGCAGCCGCGCATTGGTTTTGCATGGAACCCAATACAGGGGACCGTGGTGCGAGGCGGTTATGGTCTATTCAGCGCGCTGAATCAGGGCAGCACCTATTATGCGATGCGCGTGGAAAACGGTGTCTTCCAGACGAACTATAGCTTCGTGGGTGCCGGCGGAGCAGGAGGAAAGCTGCCGGTTGGGGCGCCGTTGTTTCCCAATGTGCTATTTACGCCTCCCGGACCAGGTCTGAACTCGGCTCCACTGTATGGCGCGCCCAGTCCAATCAGCTATGGGGGCGCGGCCAGCACAGTGACCCCTCTGCCATCCGGCTTAAAGCCTGTGCCAAGCTTTCACGGTCTTGATCCGAACTTTGTGCCGCCGCTGGCACACGAAATGCAGCTCGGCGTGGAACAGCAGATGCCCGGCCGTATGACGCTCTCTATTGGTTACGTCGGCACGCGCGCTCTTCGCCTTCCTGTTTTTGTGGATGGCAACCTGATTGGCCAGAAGCCGAGCGGTACAAAGACATATCAACAGGTAGATAAGAGCGGAAAGCCCATTGGCAAGCCGTTTACGCTGCCGTTCTACCTGCCTACCGACCGCCGCGATACTACCATCGGATCGCTGAATACCGGCTTCAGTTCCATCAATACTTGGTACAACTCCATGGCGGTCACGATTAAGAAGCCATTCGAGCATGGTCTGGAACTGCTTGTGAATTACACCTGGGCAAAGGCGCTCGATCTGGGGCAGGTACAGGGGGCCTACGGCACGTTCTACGGCTCTGATTTTCCGCTGGATCCAAACGATCTGCGGGCCGAATATGGACGTTCGGATCTTGATCAGCGCAACCGGTTCATCGGCAGTCTCGTTTATCAGCCGCAGTTGTATCAAAGCAATCGCTGGGTAAGGCACCTGCTGGATGATTTCATTTTTTCCGGCACGGCCACTGAAACCACCGGCTTTCCTGTGACGGCCACGCTGAGCGGTTATCCTTCAGGCGGGGCAGATGGCGGTGTCACGGGCGGGGTGATGAGTTCCAGTTCGGGAACGGCAACCAATGGGCGTGTCCCCAACCAGGTCGCCGGCCGCAACGCTTTTCCTGGACCCGGCGTGCGCAATATTGACTTCCGAGTGACAAGGAATTTTCCAATTACTGAGAAGATCAATTTTCAGATATTGGCCGAAGCATTTAACCTGCTGAACCAGCGTATTAATCAGTCTGTGAATACAACAGGATACTCACTGCTGACCCCAGGAAAAGCAGGGGCCTGCCAGAGCTACTCAGGCAGCGCCATAACCGGAGGTTGCATTGCTCCCACTACGGGAGTGCCGCTGGGTACACCTACCTCAACCAGTAGCCTTCTCTACGGAGCGAGACAGTTGCAATTTTCCACAAAGCTGTTTTTCTGAAGAAGTTCAGGCCCAAAGCAAAAAGGCACGATTTTCAAGGAAGATCGTGCCTTCACTTTTGGACAGAACAAGTGCCGGGCGTTAACCTGCCTGCATCATCATTTCGTTTCCGACTGCTTCGGCGGCCGCGGCGAGCATTTTGTGGTGAATGGTAAAGAGGGCGAGTTCCAGGCGGTCAGAAACTCCGGTCTTGTCATAAATGCTGCGGAGATAGTTCTTCACTACCTGTTCGGTTGTCCCCAGGCGCATGGCGATCTCTTTATTCTTGCAGCCATGAATAATGAGAGCGACGATTCTCATTTCCTTTGGTGTGAGGCGGTCACGGACGCGCGCGCCGACCTCGTCTTCATTTTGCGTACGCCGTAAAACCTCAAGCGCAGGTTGCAGATATTGCTCACCCATTGCCACTCTGCGGACACAATCAATAAGAGTGGAGCCGCTGACAGAACGGTAAAGAATCCCATGAACCCCATGCTCCAGCCAGTGCCGGGGAGATTCCTGGTTTTCAAGAACCACGATAGAACGGCAGCCCGACTTTGCTACTCGCTCCATCAGGAGGGGCAAATCGAGATTCAGTGCGGAAGTAAATAAAAGGACTGTATTACGGAAGGAATCAAGTGCCTGGTATAGCCGGTCGCTATCAGCACATTGAGCAATAATTCGGAAATCATCTTCCATCGCCAGGATTTTGGCTGATCCCGCGCGATAGACGGCTTGATTGTCGGCCAGAATAACTTTGAACATACGAGCGTGTCGTCCCCCGATAACCGCTCTGCGCCATAGTAATATGCGCAGGTTAAAAAAGCATATGTTTGTGTGCAACGTTGGATACTTCCCGTTCCACAAGGCAGAAAAATTGGTGTTCTCTGAAAACGCTTCATGGTGCTTTCAGGAAACTTAAGTACCTATTTGTTTGATAAGTGAACATAGCTTACATAAAAGTCCTGTTTTGGGAAAGAGATTTCGATGGTTATTTTGGGGTTCCTTTGGTTATCTGTTCTGCTTTTATCTTTCTGGTGTAAAACTACATGTCTTCAGAAAACCATGTGGTGGTCCGGTCTGGGGTCGTTGACTGCCTTGTCCGTATGTGGATGGGACGTCCAGGTTTTACCTGAACCTATTTTGTGCGTCGTCGCGCCGCTTTTGGTTCTGCGCAAAAACGACTTACACTAGAAGCGCATGGCAAAACCGGTCATTCTTGCGGTAGATGACGACATCAGCGTTCTTGAAGCTGTGATCCAGGACCTTCGCCGCCAGTATGGGGCCAATTACCGTATCCTGCGCGCCGGTTCCGGACAGGCAGCCTTGGATACGTGTACGCAATTGAAGCAGCGGGGCGATGCAGTCGCGTTATTCCTTTCCGACCAGCGTATGCCGGGGATGAGCGGTGTGGAGTTCCTCGAAAAGGCGCAGGCCATCTATCCCGAAGCAAGGCGCGCGCTGCTTACCGCCTATGCGGACACGGAAGCGGCGATTAAAGCCATCAACACGGCGAAGATCAACTATTACCTCACGAAGCCCTGGGACCCTCCGGAAGAGAAGCTGTACCCGGTATTGGATGACCTGCTCGAAAACTGGAAGGAGGGTTACAAGCCTCCATTTGAGGGCTTGCGTGTCGTAGGGCCGCGCTGGTCGGCCCGCGACCATGAGGTGCGCGATTTTCTTTCGCGGAATCAGGTCCCATATGTCTGGCTTGATCCGGAACGGAACGACGAGGCGGTGCAACTTCTGGAGCAATACCAGATCAATGACCAGAAGCTACCTGCCGTTCTCTTTCCGGACGGAAGCTCGCTGGTCCAGCCCAGCCGAATCGAACTGGCGGCGCGTATTGGATTGCGTACGCAGGCCGAGAAGGACTTTTACGATGTCGCCATTATTGGCGCGGGGCCGGCGGGTCTGGCAGCCGCGGTTTATGCCGCTTCTGAAGGATTGAAGGCGATTGTGGTTGAGCCTGATGCTCCTGGCGGACAGGCCGGAAGCAGTTCCCGCATTGAAAACTACCTTGGATTCCCATCCGGTCTGAGCGGGGCAGATCTGGCCCGCCGTGCCTACGCCCAGGCATCGCGATTTGGGGCAGAATTTCTGACCCAGCGGGCGACTGGCATCCGCACCGAGGCGCCATACCACTTTGTCCAGTTGGCCGATGGGCGGGAGATATCCTGCCACATTGTGCTTGTGTCCACGGGTGTGGACTACCGCAGGCTCAGTATCCCTGGGATCGAGCAGTTTACGGGAGCGGGGGTCTATTATGGAGCGGCGCTGACCGAGGCCCTTTCCTGCAAGGACGAGGACATATACATCGTAGGGGGCGCCAATTCCGCCGGGCAGGCGGCCGTCCACTTCGCCCGGTATGCCCGCAAGGTTACGATGCTTGTACGGGCGGACTCGCTCGAAAAGAGCATGTCAAAATATTTAATCAATCAGATAGCTGGCACATCCAATATTGAGGTGCAAACTGGCGCTGAAGTGCAGGAAGTTGCAGGGAATGGGCGTCTGGAGTGCCTGAAAGTGCGAAACCGGCATGGGGAGCTGGCCTGTCAGGCCAGTGCGCTGTTTATCTTTATCGGCGCCGAACCAAAGACAGAATGGCTGCCGGAAAACGTTATGCGGGACCCCCGGGGGTTCGTGCTTTCTGGCCCAGATCTGCTGATTGAGGGAAAGATGCCTAAAAGCTGGAAAGAAGACCGTCCACCATTCCTGCTGGAAACCAGCACACCGGGGATTTTTGTCGCTGGCGATGTCCGGCACGGTTCGGTAAAGCGAGTGGCTTCGGCAGTCGGCGAAGGCTCGATTTCCGTGCAGTTTATGCATCAGTATCTTGCGCGTTTTTAGGATTTAAATGTCAGAATCAACCATGATCGCCAATTCACGAATAGCCTCCGTCCAGGAGCTTTATCCTGAACTGAAGAAGATTCCTGCGTTTTCACAGATCTCGGAACAGGACCTGGCTTGTCTTGGCGACGTTGAAATTCTGGATGTGCCTGCCGGCACCGTGTTGCTGCACCCCGGAGATGCTCCTGAACATTTCTGGATCATTCTGAAAGGCGCAACCCGCGCGCACAAAACCGACAAAGACGGGTCAATGGTTTTCGTTTCCAATGCCAAAGAAGGCGATACCTTTGGCGAGGTCCCGATTCTGGCCGGTGCTCCCAAAGTCTTTGTGACGGTTGAAACTGTCAAGGACAGCACATTGGCGCGTATCCGGCAGGAGCACTTCTGGCAACTGATGGCGACTTGCCCAACGGTGCGGAATGCTGTTCTGGCAAATATGTCGCGCCGCCTGGAAGCGCATACGGCACTCACTCTGCACCGTGAAAAGCTGATTTCGCTGGGAACACTGGCTGCCGGACTGATGCACGAGCTGAATAATCCGGGAACGGCGGCCAGACGTGCGGCTTCGCAGTTGCGGGAAAACATGACCCGGCTGCAGGAAATTAGCCTGCGCATGACGCATACCCGCCTCAGCGATGAGCAGATTCAATGCCTGCACCAATTGCTTGAAGAAGCCTTTGCTGCCCAGAAAAAGCCGCAGGCGCTGAACTCGCTGGATGAAGCAGATGCGCAGGACGCCCTGGCCGAGTGGCTGGAGGGGATTGGCGTAACGAATGCGTGGAAGCTGGCCCCTACACTGGTTGCGGCAGGATGGGAAAAGCAGGACATTGAATGCACGCAGCACGCCTTCCCTCCAGACGCCCTTTCAGACGCGCTGAACTGGCTCGAAGCAGTCATCTCCAACATCCAGCTCGTGGGCACAATCGAAGAGAGCATTGCACGAGTTACTGATCTGGTGATGGCGGTCAAAAAATACGCT
>DASRBV010000281.1:0-6846 GCA_035653455.1 Pseudacidobacterium sp.
TCGGCGGGCTGACCGGGCTGGGCGATCGGAGTGCTGTAGATGTCCATGGCCTGTCCAAAAAGGCTGGCAGCGCGCTCAGAACGGTTGTTATAGGTAATCAGTCCGGCAAAAAAGAGGCCGGCAAGAACCACAACCGCAATCGAAACACGAATGACCGTGGCCCGGTGCTCATCGAGCCATGTAAGACCGGAAGCTGTCGCCTGAACGAAGCTGTCCTGTTTAAGCGCGTGACGTGTCTGTGTATCCACTAGGTCCTTAGAAATCCTTCTGGGCAGGAGAAATTACAGGCAATCTCAGGAAAAGGGCTGCCTGTCTGGATACCAAAAGTCTATCAGCGGGAAATTCAAGGGGTCAAACAACAGATTTCCCAAAGCCAGGCGTCGGGGCATTCACTTTATGCTCACAACCTCAATCTTCCCGCTGCGGTGCAGGATGTCCACGCCTACACTCTGTGCCTGGCGCTCCAGTGCGAGGTCTACTGAGGCATTGCCAATCTGCAGGCCGCGAATACGGATGCGTTCCAGAGATTCCGGCAGTGCGGCGTGTCTCAGATAGATACGCGACTCCTTCGCGTTTACAGACAGGCCCAGGCAGGCCTGGAGCACCATAAAAATCGAGCCTGCCGCCCATGCCTGCGGAGAACATGCCACAGGATACAGAGTCGGCCCTCTGCCCGGACGGCGCGGGAATCCGCAGATCAACTCCGGCAGGCGGTGCATGTCCACGAACAGAGACAGATCAAGCAGGCCTGAGAGGACCTTTATGGCCAGGTCCTTGCTCGGACTGCCGGAAACACCAAAGGCAATCAGGGCATTGTCATGCGGCCACACCGATCCATTGTGGTACGACATGGGGTTATAACGCTTTTCTCCCGTGGCGATGGTGCGTACGCCCCAACCGGAGAAAAATGTAGGAGAGAGCAGGGAATCGGCCACGCTGCGTGCATGGGCTGCCGATGCAATGCCGGAAAACAGGCAATGTCCGGCATTCGAGCTGCGGATGCGGCATTGTTTCTTGCCGCCATCGAGTGCGATGGCAAACAACGAAAGCTCATCGCACCAGAATGCGGGAGTAAAGCGGGCACGCAGTTCTTCCGCCTGCTTTTTCAGTTGCTCCGCCAGGTTGAGCTTACCCAGGTCTTCGGCCACGCTGGCAATACGCGATTTCGCAGCATACACATACGACTGCACTTCACACAGAGCGATGGGGCCTTCGGCGACCTTGCCATTGGCGTGAAAGACCGAGTCCTGGGAATCTTTCCAGCCCTGTTGCAAAAGGCCGTTTTCATTCTGGCGCGCATACTCTACAAAGCCATCGCCATCTACGTCCCCATAGTTGTCAATCCAGTGGAGAGCGGCCTCGATATTGGGCCATATCTCGCGCAGAAAACCCGCGTCGTTTGTTCGCTCGTAGTATGCCGCTGCCAGAAGAACAAAGAGCGGGGTGGAATCCACGCTGCCGTAGTAGCGTCCGAAAGGGACCTCGCGCAGTTGCGCCATCTCGCTTTTGCGCGTCTCGTGCAGGATTTTCCCAGGCTGCGCATCGCGTTCGGGGTCGTTACTGGCCGCCTGTGTCGCCGCCAGATACGAGAGCACGCCCCTTGCAATGCCCGGAGCAAGCCAAAGAGTTTCCAGTGCCGTGATAATGCCGTCGCGCCCAAAGACCGTGCTGAACCAGGGCACACCGGCATAGGGATACGGCCCGAACGGGGTTTCGGCCGTCAGCATTTCCAGGTCGGCCTTTGAGCGGTTAAGCCAGTCATTGAATTGCTCGTTGGAAGTGAAGATGTCTATGCCGGCAAGGGATGAGGTCTGCCGCGAGGTGCTTCTCTCCTGTAGTACCGAATCGTAATCCGCCCCGGCTCTTGCAGTTCCATTACTTAAGCACTGGATGTCCAGTAGAAAGCTGGTTTCTTCCTGCGGTTGAAGCTGGAGCGGGATGGTCATGTGCTTGTCGCCCATGACGCAGGAGACTGCCGTACAGGTGATGCGGGTGCGCCGCAGCACATCATCCAACCCTTCATAGGCCAACGCGATGCCGGACTGGTCTATCTCCGGAGGAAGATAGGCCCCGCGCCGCTTGCGTCTTTGCCCGCGCACCTCGAAGATATCGGCGAAGTCTGAATCAAACGCAAACGAAAGCTCAATATGAACCACCTTCTGGCCGTAGTTGTGGACCGTGATGCGGTCAAAACAGGTGCCATCGGCCAGAAATTTTGCGCGGTAGATGTGGACGGATCCGCGGGGCAGAAACTCTCCTGGCCCCAGTTCCGTGTCCGGATTGGTCAGGTCAATCGCGAGCAGGACATTGTCTTCACTGGTATTGGAGCTGAGCAGCAAGGGGCGTCTGCCGCAGATGCGCATCTCCATTCGGGAAAGGTATCGCGTTTCATTGTGGAAGATGCCTTGCTGTCCCACGCCGAGAGGCAGAACATCTCCATTGCGGTCAAAGACAGCAAAGGTATCACGGTGCATGAGCACCAGCGTCCGGCTGTCCGCCAGCGATGACTGGGCCCGGATGTAAAACTGATTGCCTATCTCGATGACGTCAGAGTGAGGCATTTCCTTGACTGCCATGAGGCCATACATCTCCCGGAATGAAGATTACGCAGCAACGGAGAATGTTTTGCCCACAATTGTAAGTTCCGGCTCCCGGCCGCAGAGCTTTTCATAAACACTCAGATAATCACAGCCCATACGGCGTGCACTGAACCGTTTTTCAAAGGCCTCGCGGCACTGCACACGGTCGAGTACCGCCACGCGCTCCACGGCAGCCACAGCTTCGTCCATGGAAGAAACGATATAGCCCGTAATGCCATCGTCGAGCACTTCGGGAACAGCTCCCATACCCCAGGCAATCACCGGGGTACCGCAGGCCATCGCTTCAATCATGACCAGACCGAATGGCTCGGGCCAGTCTATCGGCATCAGGAGTGCGAGGGCGTTGCCAAGAAATTCATTTTTCTCTTTTTCGCCGATTTCGCCAATGTATTCCACCGGTGGATGGTCGAGAAGCTTGCGGATCTTCCCATCGAAATACTCTTTGTCCGCGCGGTCTACCTTTGCGGCGATTTTCAGCGGCATACCTGCCTGTTTCGCAATCTCAATGGCGCGGTCTACGCGCTTTTCCGGAGAAATTCTGCCCAGAAAAGCCAGATATTTCCCCGGTTTCGCTATGGGTTTGTAGAGGTCTTCCGGCAGGCCATGATGCACTGTGGCCACCCAATTGGCCCATTTCACCGGGGTTCGCTGCGCATCTGAAATAGAGACCAGTGGCATTTCGCCAAATTCGCGGAGCAGTGGATGGATGTCCGGAATATCCAGCCGCCCATGCAGAGTGGTCACGGTGGGAACACCGAGACGCCGGCTTAGTGGAAAGTGCAGATAATCCACGTGATAGTGAATGATATCGAATTCTTCGGCCTCTTTGGCCACCATCTCCAGCATTCGGACATGGTGCGCCAGAGGGTCAATCACCTTTTTCCCTTCCAGGCGCAGAGAACGCGGGCAGATGGCGCGCAGTTCTGCGTTGGTCTGCGAATCGCCGCTGGCAAAGAGCACCACTTCATGCCCTTGCCGGACGAGTTCTTCCGTCAGGTAGGACACAACTCGCTCCGTCCCGCCATAAAGTTTTGGAGGCACACTTTCATAAAGAGGAGCGACCTGGGCAATCTTCATCTCAGTCTTCTCCAACTTGTTACAAAAATTTTCTGCTTGCCCGCGAATGGCCCCTGGAGCAGAACCGGCAGTCATGCGCAACAGAAAAGCGCTGATGAATAAGATGTCGCGGTCTGCCCAGTGGCTTTGCAGGCTCGCTCATTCAACTGCAAACCTGTGGTAAGGCTGCAATCCCGCGCAGATAGAGATGTGCGCTGTCAGTACAAAAAATAGATGAAAACTTCCGAAACAAAAGTTGCCCGGCCGGGGGCGCCGCCTATGCTACCCGGCGGCGCGCGACGGGCTCCAGTTGGCCCTGTTCGATTTTTTCCTGGCAATGAATACAGTAAGGGGTCCAGGGAAGCGCTTCGAGCCGCTTTTCCCCAATCATGTTGCCGCACTCGATGCATTCGCCATAGGTGCCTTCGCGCAGCCGTTCGAGCGCCAGCCGGATGAGCGACAATTGTCCTGCGCCGCTGGTTCCTTGCGTGAAGAGCATTTCCTTCTGGTAAGCGGTCACTGCCAGGTCGGCAGCATCCTGTGTTTCATCGGCCAATGTCTGCCGGCCCTGTTCCACCGCCGTAAGCATGGAACGCTCAATCGCCCTGGCCTGTTGCCGCAGCTTTTCTTCAAGACGCCGTAGATTTTGTGGGGAAAGTGTCACGTTTGTGCGCTCCTTCGTTACATCAGATTCCGTTCACTTGCGTGTCAAATATTGGACGCACGAGATACGTAAAGATTTGTTCCGGGTTGTGCGAATTTCGCAATTTTTGCAGCCCCCTGGCGTCCTGCATCGGTGTATTTCGGCGCGAGCGGGAAGATGCAGCAGCCCTCGCCCTTGATACACTGAAATCAGCCATGTACGAAGATTTCCACGTAACTGACCGCTGGACCGGCGAAGACCTCCATGTCCGCTGGAAGGCCAACATTGTCGCCATCGCTACGCGCCATGCCGATGCGGTAGACATCCGGTTTGATGTGAACGGAAGGCCCGTCTGGATTGCCATGCCCTGTCAGGCATGGGTGGAGCAGAAAAAGCGCACCGGGCATGTGATTACCGACCAGCTCGCCGCCCAGATTGCCGGACTGTATCTCAAGCGGGCCATTGAATCGGGATACGACAATGGCCGCGAAATGTACACCATGAGCGTGGATGAAGTCTTGGAGCTTCTGGACGTAGTGCTGCGCGAAGCCGGACATACCAGCAAGCTGCCAACCATCCCCGCTACAAGCGACGCCCAGCCGGTTCCATAACAAAAGAGATACAAGCACGGCCAGAAATAGCAGCACGGATGACACCCTCCTCCCGTTCCGTATATGTTTACCTTTGAAGATTTCTGCGGGGGAGTTCCTTCATCCAAATGAGACATGTAAAGCTGCTTCTGGCTGCTGCTGTTTTGCTGATGTACACGCATACATTCGCACAGACCGCTTCTATTCACTTCAATCCGCAGACGCGCGTCTTCCGTCTCGATGGCGGAAGTATCTCCTATGCCTTCGGCATCAATAACGCCGATGAATTGCAGCCGCTCTACTGGGGCGCGCGCCTGAACACCGGCGACCCTCTCGGCCCTGCCCACACCAACATGGGCCACGCTTCATTTGATCTGCCCAGCGGCAGCACTTTGCAGGAGTTTCCCGGATGGGGCGAAGGCCTGTACTACGAGCCTTCGCTCAAAATCACCTTCCCTGACGGCAACCGCGACCTCGTCCTGCATTACATAGACCACAGCATCCACGGCAACACACTGACCATCCGCCTGAAGGACATCGAGCGCGAAGTGTTCGTTGAGCTGAAGTACCAGATAGACCCAAAAACAGGAATCCTGGCCCGCTCCGCTGTCATCACCAACAAGACCAACTCCCCTTTCATGATCGAACAGGCTGCCGCTGCTGCATGGTCGCTCCCCAACAGCAAAGATTACTGGCTGTATTACCTCACCGGCCGGTGGGCGGGTGAGTGGAACGTCCAGCACGAGGCCGTCCGTCCGGGCGCGCGCGTGCTTGAGAGCCGTCGCGGCTCGACCGGACACCAGAACAACCCGTGGTTCGCCATTGAGCGCGGTGACAACAACGACCAGGACACAGGCGACGTCTGGTTTGGCGCGCTCGCCTGGAGCGGCTCCTGGCGCATCACCATCGAGCAGGACATCCTTAACCAGGTGCGCATCACCGGAGGCTACAATCCCTTCGACTTCGGATACAAACTCGCTCCCGGCGAGCAGCTTGTAACCCCTGTCTTCTATGGAGGCTTCACCGAACACGGCATCGGCGGAGCATCGCGTCTGCTGCATCAGTTCGAGCTGGCGAATGTTCTGCCCCAGGCACCGAAGCCGCGTCCGCGTCCTGTGCTCTACAACTCTTGGGAAGCGACAGAGTTCAACGTGACCGAACAGGGTCAGGAAGCGCTCGCTGAAAAAGCCGCAAAAATCGGCGTCGAACGTTTTGTCGTAGACGACGGCTGGTTCGGCCAGCGCAAAGACGATCACGCCGGGCTTGGCGACTGGTATGTGAACAAGCAGAAGTTCCCCCATGGTCTCAAGCCACTGATTGATAAGGTGCATTCTCTCGGAATGGACTTCGGCCTCTGGGTCGAACCGGAGATGGTCAATCCGGACAGCGATCTTTACCGCAGGCATCCGGACTGGGTGCTGAACTTCACCGGGCGTCCACGTACGGAAGGCCGCAACCAGCTTGTGCTCAATCTTGCCCGGCAGGACGTGCGCGATTACGTCTTCGGCTTTCTCGACAAGCTGCTTACGGAAAACGACATCGCGTTCCTCAAGTGGGACTATAACCGCAACTGGGCCGAGCCAGGTTGGCCTGCCGTTGCTCCCGACGAGCAGAAGAAGGTCTACGTCAAATACATCCAGAACCTCTACTCGATCCTGGAAGAGCTGCGCGCGAAGCACCCAAACGTTGAGATCGAGTCCTGCTCCGGCGGCGGAGGCCGCGTGGACCTCGGCATCATGCACTTCACCGACGAGGTCTGGACCTCAGACAACACCGACCCCTTCGACCGCCTCTCCATCCAGAACGGCTTTACCTACGCCTACACGCCCGGCGTCATGATGGCCTGGGTCACCGATTCTCCGAACTGGGTGAACCGCCGCACCACTTCGCTCGAATACCGTTTTCTCTCCTCGATGCAGGGCTCGCTCGGCGTCGGCGCAAACCTGAACAACTGGAC
>DASRBV010000282.1:0-10158 GCA_035653455.1 Pseudacidobacterium sp.
AGTCAACTTAACAGATGATGCTCCATTTCTACATCGGCAACATCCTGTGGTTTGCCTTCAAAAAATGCGTACAGACACGGCACAATCACCAGCGTCAGCAGCGTAGATGTGACCAGTCCGCCAATCACCACGATGGCCAGAGGGCGCTGAATTTCCGAACCTGGCCCGATGGCGAAAAGAAACGGCACAAGCCCAAGCGCGGCCACCGTAGCGGTCATCATCACAGGGCGGAAGCGCAGGCGCGTGCCTTCAATGATCGCGTCTTGCTGCGACATCCCACCTTCCCGAAGTTTGCGGATATAAGAAACAAGCACTACACCATTCAAAACGGCGATGCCCCATAGCGCGATGAACCCAACCGATGCTGGAACAGAAAGATATTCTCCTGAGATAAACAACCCGATGACCCCGCCAATCGAAGCAAAGGGCAGCACCGTAATAATCAGCGCAGCAAAACGCAGAGAGTTGAACAACAGGAACAGCAGAAAGAAGATGGCGCCAATCGTGATGGGCACAATAATCATCAGGTGGCGCATGGCGCGCTGCATGTTCTGGAATTGGCCACCCCATTGGATGAAATAGCCCGCAGGCAACGGCACCTGAGCATTTACCTTCTGTTGCAGCTCGGCCACGTAGCCTCCCAGATCGCGGTCCTGCACGTTGATGGCAACGACGATGCGGCGCTTTCCCATATCGCGGTTGATCTGCGCAGGGCCTTCGAGCACGCGGACATCGGCGAGGTCTTCGAGCGGCACTCGCGGCCCGTTCGGAGAAGAGATCATGATCTGCTTGATGTCATTGATGCTTTTCCGATACTGCTGCGGCAGGCGCACGATGGCCTGAAAGCGACGCTCGCCTTCGTAGATTTCTGTAGCGCTTTTTCCGGCCACGGCCATCTCAATTGTGTCATTCACGTCAGCGGCGTTGATTCCATAGCGGGCGATCGCTGCACGGTTGATGTTGATGACGAGATACTGCTGCCCACCGACGCGGTCTACGCGTGTGTCCTGCGTGCCGCGGATCGAAGTGGCAACTTTTGCAACTTGCTGTGCTTTTTCAATCAGCGTGTCCAGATCATCGCCGAAGATTTTGACGGCAATATCAGCGCGTACGCCTGTGACCATCTCATCTACACGGTCCGAGATGGGCTGTGACATCACCAGATTGATTCCGGGAATCGTGGCCAGCGCCTTGCGCATTTTGTCTGCGATGACCTCCTGCGTCAGAGTGCGCGGGCGCTTGTCTACAGGAGTAAGAGTTGCGATGACATCAGCTTCGTTTGGCCCTGCCGGGTCAGCTGGAGATTCACCGCGTCCGAGCCTGGAGACTACGCTTTCTACGCCGGGAATGTCTCGCATGAGGCGCTGCATCTGCATTTCCATCTTGATGGATTCATCAAGCGAGATATTGGGGACGCGGTCGGCATTGGGGCCAAGCGTGCCTTCCTGCATCTCCGGAATAAATGATGTTCCGAGAAATGGAAACAAACACAGCGAGGCCACAAACAAGAGGACCACTGCGGTGACGCTCTTCTTTTTGTTCTGCATGGCCCAGGAAAGAATGCGGTCGTAGGGCCTGCGCAGAAGAGAAACCAGCCGCGTGTCCTTTTCGGACCCGCCCTTGAGGAAGAATGCAGAGAGCACGGGCGAAAGCGAGAGCGAGAGAACAAGCGAAAGCAGCAGCGCAATCGCAATCGTATAAGCCAGTGGCGCGAACATCTTGCCTTCTGTGCCTTCGAGCGTCATCAGCGGGAGAAAAACGAGCACGATGATGGTGACGCCAAAGATAACGGGGGTCGCTACTTCTGTCACGGCATCGAGCACAACATGCAGGCGGCTGTCCTGACTGCCATGACTCAGCTTGGCGAAGACGTTTTCCACGACGACAACGGACCCGTCCACCATCAGGCCGATAGCAATGGCGAGCCCACCAAGCGACATGAGGTTGGCGGAAAGGCCGACATGGTTCATGATCAGAAACGTGAGCAGCGGCGTGAGAAGCAGGTTCGAGCACACGATGAGGCTTGAACGCAGGTCTCCCAGATACAAGAAAAGCACCACTACAACCAGGACAATGCCTTCTTCCAATACCTCTGTTACGGTGTGGATGGCCGCATCCACCAGCCGTGAGCGGTCATAATACGGCACGATTTTGAGACCGCCAGGAATCATGTTCCTATTGTTGATCTCAGCGACGCGTTCTTTGATTTTGCTGACAATCTCCTTTGCGTTGCCGCCAGCAATCATCATGACAACGCCACCTACGGCTTCTGTGTACCCGCCTTTCACCATTGCGCCGTAGCGGACTTCTTCGCCGATGCGGACGTCAGCCACGTCCCGCACATAGACAGGAGTGCCTGCATTTTCCTTCAACACGATATTGCGGATATCGTCCACGCCGCGAATCAAGCCGACGCTGCGAATCAGATATTGCTCGGCGTGCTGGGGAAGAATGCCTCCCCCAGCGTTTTCGTTGTTGCGCTTAAGGGCAGCGTAAACATCTTCGATGGTCAGGCCGTAGTAGCGCAGCTTTTGCGGATCTACGAGCGTTTCATACTGCTTGACGAAACCGCCGGTGGAATTGATTTCGGCCACTCCTGGAATCGAGCGGAGAAGAGGGCGCACGACCCAGTCCTGAATGGTACGGCGCTCTACGAGTTCATCATGAGTAAGTGGGCGCTTGCCATCATCCGGCCGCTCCAGCGTGTACTGGTAGACTTCGCCGAGCGCATTGGAGACCGGTCCAAGCACTGGATTCACGCCTTCCGGCATTCGGTCGCGTACTTCACTCAATCGCTCATTTACAAGCTGGCGTTCAAAATAAACTCCTTTCCCATCTTCAAAGACGAGCGTGATGAGTGAGAGTCCCGGCTTGTTGAGAGAGCGCATGTCGGTCAGGCCGGGAAGCCCGGTCATTGCAATCTCAATGGGAATAGTGATGAAGCGCTCAACTTCCTCGGGGGACTTCCCCGGGGCCTCGGTTGCAATCTGCACCTGGACATTGGTCACGTCAGGGAAAGCGTCTACAGAAAGATGCCGCGCAGCGTTGATGCCAAAGCCAAGCAGGATGAGCGCAACGACAACGACGACGAGGCGCTGCTTCAGGATCGCGGAGATGAGCGACCGCATCACTCGCCTCCTTTGAGCAGGTCCTGTTTGCGCTTGTTGTTCAGATGGAAAGCGCCGTCGAGCACAATCTTTTCATCAGGAGAAAGTCCGCGGAGAACGACACGTCTATCTGAGACTTCCGGGCCAAGCTCAACTTCGCGCAGCAGAAATTCATTTTGCGCTGTCTGAATGAAGACATGGTCTTTGTTTTCTTCCCGGACAACGGCGGTGGCAGGAACAGTGAGCTTCTTCTCAGGCTGGCTTTCAAAGGTCATGGTGGCCAGCATTTCCGGCTTAAATTCCCCAGTTGGATTCAGAAGGTTCATGCGCGCCTGCACGGTGCGCGTCGCCGGATCTACCACTGGGCTTACGAAGGAGAGCTTCCCATTCACGGTTGCATTCGGCAATGAGGGAATATTCGCAATGACCGTTTTTCCAATGTGAAGCGAAGCGGCATGTTCTTCAGGCACGTCGGCCACAAGCCAGAGACTGGAGAGGTCGGCAATCTGGAAGGCGAGATCGGCGGGCTGCACGACCTGTCCAACAGTGACTTTGCGCTCAATCACTGTTCCGGAGATGGAAGCAATGACGGGGTAATCGGAGTTCAGCTTGCGAGTTGTTTCCAGTTGACGGATGGCGTTGTCAGACATGCCGAGTCCGCGAAGCTGCGCGCGCAATGCCGCCACCTCAGCGCTGGTCTGAAGCAATTCAGCTTCACGCTTTTGCAGTTCCGCTGTTCCGATAACATCGGACTGGACCAGTTGTTTTGCGCGTTGCGCAGACTGCTCGGCCAGCTTTTCCTGCGAGTAGGCCTTGATGAAAGCAAACTGCGTATCAGAAAGGGCATTGCTGTGAAGGGTGGCCAGGACCTGTCCTCGAGAGACGCGTTGGCCTTCAAAAACAAGCACTTTCGTGATGCGCCCTTCCACGGGGGAGCCGATGCGGGCAACGCGCGAGGCGTCGGTTTCTACGCGGGCCATTACTTTTTCCTGGGTGGTAATTTCCTGCCATTCAGGAACGCCGGTCTTGAGGTCCTCCTGGAGTTCGGGCGTAATCCGCACTTTAAGAGGGTCTCTGAGTGCGGAGCCGGCGGTTTTGCTGGCTTCCGCTTCGTGTTTGCAGCCCCATGTTCCAAGCAGCGCTGTTGTCAAAATAATTGCGGATATTCCAATTCTGTTCAGCATCACAATGTCCCCGGTTAAGGCGTAGCGCCAAGTTCTTGCAGATCAATCAGTGCAGACTGGCGCGCAAATTCGGCGTCGAGCAGGTCGGTACGCACGCCCTGCAATACGCGCTGCGCATCGAGCACTTCGAGAATTCCGCGCTCGCCGAATTTATAGGCAGAACGCGCGGCGTCTACTGCGGCTTCGGCTTCGCGCAGCGATCCGGCCTGAAGGCCCAGCACCTGCTGATCAGAAATCTGATACTGGTCATAGGCGCGTTCCAGCGCTGCGAGAATTTCCAGCTCACGCTGCCGCGTAATGGCCTGCGAACGCTTTACTTCTGCCTGCGCCTCGGCGATTGGTCCTTTTCGTCTGTCCCATAACGGAAGTGGCACATTCACGCCAAAGCGGTAAAAGGAGATGTCTGGCTGGCGCTCGTATTCGCCATAGAAGGTTGGCTGCGGAATGCGCCTTGCGCGCTCGTTCTTGACCAGTGTTTCTGCTCTTGCCGTTTCGGTCTTAGCTTCAGAGAGCGCAGGATGCGTTGCGAAAACGCGCTGGCGAAGCTCATCCAGCGGAGCCAGATGCGCCCGATTTCCAAGAGAGCCTTGCGGGTCAAACTCGTCATTTGCCGAAGCGCCGATCACGGCCTTCAGAACGGCCTGTGCGTTGGAGAGTTCTACTTCTGCGCTGTTGACGGCGGCGCGGGCACGGGCCAGTTCCGCCTCAGCGCGCGTCAGTTCCAACTTGCCTTTTTCTCCGACCTGCACCTCCACGCTTACGCGGCGGTGCAGGTCATCCACAAGGGCGAGATTGTCCTTTGCATACGCAACCTGCTGCTTGCGGCGCAGCACGTCGTAAAAAGCCCGCTTGACATCTGCGATGACCGCAAGACGAATGCCTGCCAGTTGATACTCGCTGCTCAGAAACTCCAGGCGGGAGGCATGAATGCGCGTGCGGCGTTCAGAGGGAATTTCTATGGTTTGTCCTGCGCTGTAATGCTGGAGAAGCCCAGGAACTCCCGGCGTGCGAACGGGCAGAGCACTCTGGTTTCCGGCGAGAAATTCAAATGTTGGATTGATATATGCTTTTGCGCTTTGTATGCCTGCCTTTGCCCGCTCTACCCCTGCTTCTCCTGCGCGAAGTCGCGGATTATTTTGTTCCGCGAGCGAGAGTGCCTGCTCGAGGGTAAGGGGCGTTACGGCCTGCGCGAAAAGAAGTGACGGCGCAAGGATGGCAACAAGGAGTAAAAGAATCAACGAACGCACGCCTTCTGTAAAGCAAGCAGAATGCCAATTCTGATTTGATTGATTTTGCTGTATTGACACTCCTTTTTCGCCGCATATCGTACAGATGAGGGGCCGGGTGTCCCATTTGGGACAGAGGATGTAGTGGAAACTGGAGAAACAGATCGCCGGCTCCCAACAGGAAAAGCAGGTCCTTCACTGGCTACGCTTCGCTCAGGATGACAGCTTCAAGGGGAAAAGAGTGGAACATTGCTTGCTTGCCAGAGAGCAATGACTGTAATCCTGGCCACGGAAAATGGGACTTCCCGATATTCTTTCTTTATGGGATGGAGTCCACGGCTGTGGCTGGAGAGGTCTGCGCCCGGAGTAGCGCTGATCGTGCTGCTCCTTCTCTGTTTTGCGGCGCTCACGCTGGTTGTGCCGGGAAATGATCTGTGGGCGCACAACATTCTGCATCATCTGAACTTCTTGCCTCTGATGATTGCAGGCATGCTGTTCGGGTGGCGCGGCGCTGCATGGACTGCGCTACTGGCCGGATTCGTGAATGCTCCTTTGATTGCGCACCATTGGCACCGCTGGCCTGTAGATGCAAAAGACCAGATTGTTGAGCTGTCTATTTTCAGCGCTGCGGGATTGATTGCCGGATATCTGTCAGACCGCGAACGCGCGCAGCGGCGAAATCTTGAGCAGACCAAGCGGGAGCTTGAAAAGGTCTATACAGAGCTGCGCGAGAATGTCGCCCATATGAAGAAGGCGGAACGGTTGTCTGCCGCGGGCCAGCTTGCAGCTAGTCTGGCGCATGAAATTCGCAATCCTTTGGCAAGCATCTCAGGCGCTGCTGGAATCCTGCGGCGCGGTTCTGCTTCACCGGAGTATATGCAGGACAGCCTCGATATTATTGATAAGGAGTCGCAGCGGCTGAACAAACTACTCACCGGTTTTCTAAATTTCGCCAAGCCGCGCTCGCCGCGCTTGCAGAAGACCGACCCGAACGCGGTGCTTGCTTCAGTGGCCTCGCTTGCTTCACATGCGGCGCAGGCAAGTCATGTTGCTCTCGTCCATAAACCACTGGAAAACTGCCCGGAGATTGAGTGCGATCCAGAGCAGTTGAAACAAGTGCTGCTGAATCTTGTAATCAATGCTGTCGAGGCTTCTCCCGCAGGAGCAACGGTAGTGTTGCGTACTGTCTATAACAGTGGCCCCATTACGCTTGAAGTTGAAGACCAGGGAAGCGGCATCCATGAAGACGTTGCCGACCAGATATTTGATCCTTTTTTTACGACCAAGCCCAAAGGAACAGGACTGGGGCTTGCCGTTTCTTCCATGATTCTTTCGCAGCATGGCGGAACGCTTTCGTTCAGCAAAAACACGGCAGGAGGCACGACGTTCCGCGTTGAATTGCCCCTGCATGGAGATGCAGCGCGTGCAAGGTAACCTCATCTTGATTGTGGATGATGACAGCAGCGTCCGCCGCGTGATGCAGATGCAACTTGCTGAGGCAGGATACGACGTGCTGCCCGCAGCCACTGGGAGCGAGGCGCACCGTCTGTTGATAGAACGCCGGCCGAAGCTCGTTATTACAGACCTGAGAATGCCCGATCTGGACGGCATTGAATTGCTGCGCCGCATTGCCGAATCAGAAATCCAGACCACCGTCATCATGATTACCGCCTTTGGCAGCATTGAAACCGCAGTGCAGGCGATGCGACTGGGCGCGTATGACTACATCACCAAACCCATTGATTATGAAGCGCTGACGCTAGCGGTCCATCGCGCCATGGAGCGCCAGAACCTGATTGATGAGGTGCGTAATCTGCGTTCGGCCCTCGACCAGCGCTATGGCTTTGAAAACATCGTCGGCCACTCCAAGAGTCTGCTGCGTGTTCTGGAGATGGCCTCGCGCGTAGCGCAACACGATACAACGGTGCTCGTCAACGGCGAGACAGGAACCGGAAAGGAGCTGTTGGCGCGGGCCGTTCATCACAACAGCCGCCGGCGTAATCAGCCATTTGTGACCATCAACTGCGGGGCCATTCCGAAGGATCTCATCGAAGCCGAACTCTTCGGATACGCACGCGGTGCTTTTACTGGAGCAAGCAACAGTAAGCCAGGGAAGGTCGAAATGGCTGACGGGGGCACGCTGTTTCTGGACGAAATCGGCGAGCTGCCGCTTGAATCGCAGGTGAAATTGCTGCGCCTGATCCAGCACGGAGAAGTGGAACGTGTAGGCGCAACCAGCAAGCAAACCATCAACGTACGCATCATTGCGGCGACGCACCGCAACTTGCAGGCCATGGTGGAAGATGGAGCATTCCGCGAAGACCTCTATTACAGGCTCGCTGTAGTGCCGCTTTATCTGCCGCCGCTGCGTGAGCGGAAAGAAGACATTCCCGAGCTGGTGGAGCACCTCTTTCACAAGGCCAAAGAGCGGCATGGAATGCAGAACGTGCGTGTTGCTCCTTCTCTTGCGGCACACTTCACCGGATACCGTTGGCCAGGAAATGTCCGCGAAATGGAAAATGTGATTGAACGGATGTTAGTGCTCTCGAACGGAGAGCAGGTTACGGAGAAAGACCTTCCTGAGGAACTGCGCCTCGCCCCAATGGACAAGCCGAAACCACTGCTGCTGGAACTTCCGGAGGAGGGCATCAGCCTCGAGGGCATTGAACGCGAACTGCTGCTTCGGGCGCTGGAAAAATTCAAAGGCAATCAGACACAGGCGGCGCGCTATCTTGACATCAGCCGCCGCACTCTCATCTACCGCATGGAGAAACACGGTCTTCGTCAAAACGACGGAAGCGATGAGTAAGAGTTGACATTTGTTCACGTGGGCAATTACCAATCGTGCCAAAACATAAAGTGGTACAGCGTACCGGTGTTGGAGAAAGACAATGATTGCCTTTAGATTTCCCAGCGCAACAATGCTGCTCCGACTGTGAATCCTGCGCCGACGCTGGCAAGCAGCACCAGGTCGTTCTTTTTGAGGCGGGCTTCTTCCCGCGCGGTCTGCATGGCGATGGGGATGGTGCCAGCGGTGGTATTTCCGTAGCGGTCAATGTTGATGATGACCCGTTCCGGTGCCATGCCGAGGCGGTCTGCCGTCGAGGTAATGATGCGTTTGTTGGCCTGGTGCGGGATGAAGCATCCGAGGTCGGCCCCGGTGAGTCCATTGCGTTCGAGGACTTTTTCGGCGGCCTCGGCCATTTTGCGCACGGCGTATTTGTAGACGGCCTGTCCGTCCTGATGGACGTAATGCATTTTCTTTGCGACGGTTTCGGCAGAAGGCGGGTTCAGGCTCCCTCCGGCGGGCATGTAGAGAGAGCAGGCGCCGGAGCCATCAATTTCATGGACATAGTCAATCATGCCGATGTCACTGTCGTCGGCAGGTTCGATGAGGACAGCGCCGGCTCCGTCGCCGAAGAGGATGCAGGTGGCGCGGTCGGTGTAGTCAATGATGGAAGACATCGTGTCCGCGCCAATGACAAGGACTTTTGAGTGCGCGCCGGATTCGACCAGCTTGGTGCCCATTTGCAACGCATACACGAAGCCGGAGCAGGCGGCAGAGAGGTCGAATCCCCAGGCGCCTTTTGCGCCGAGCTTGTTCTGGACGAGGCAGGCGGTGGCGGGGAACATCATGTCGGGCGTAACGGTGGCGATGATGATGGCCTCGACTTCTTCGGGGCCGATTCCGCGTTCGGCGAGGCAGCTCTTCGCTGCTTCGACGGCCATGTCACTGGTGGCCTGGCCCTTTTCTACCAGATGGCGTTCGCGAATGCCGGTGCGTTCAACGATCCACTGGTCGCTGGTTTCAACCATCTTTTCAAGATCAGAGTTGGTGAGAATGCGGGGTGGAACATAGGTGCCGAGGGCGCTGATTTTGGCGCGCCGCGCCTGCTGAGGACGCACGGTAAGGCTCAAAGGCTTCTCTCCATTGTGATACGAAGTAAAAGCCTATTTTCTATGAGGAGGTTACGTGATGTCTATGAATGGAATGGTTCCTGTGGGGTGGAAGAGTGTAAAAGTTCTGTCGGAAAGGAGGATTTAAGTGCACCGGGGAACCTGCTGCGCACGCACTGGCCCGTTACCGTTGCTCCCTTCCGGGCCTGGCGGGGTTGGCGGGATTGCGTCGCGCAGGACCCGGCACACTGTTGATGATATCACCTTCGGTGCGGTGAAGGGCAGAGAGTAGCGATGGCATCCTTACCGCAACACAACCACAACTATGTTCCGGTAGAAGTCTATCTGCGGTCTTCCTATGAACCCGATGCCGAATCTGGGTGATTGATCCGGAGACGAAGAGGTATTTCAGGTTTGAAAATAGCGAGCTGCATAAAGCATCCGCATTTGTGCTGCCTGAGCATGGCATTCAGTTCGAAATCGCAGAGATTGAAAAACTACTGGATTAAAAGGCCCTTCCAGTAGAATAGAAAAGTGAAGCAATCCATTCTCGACAGTGCCGGAACCGGCGTTCTCGATACCCCGAAAACCGAAAATCCGTCGAAGCCGCTGAAGGTGGGCTTTGTGAGCCTGGGCTGTCCGAAAAATCTGGTGGACAGCGAAGTGATGATGGGCCTGCTTAGTGAGGCGGGCGCGCAGATGACCACTGCACCGGATGCTGCCGATGTCCTGGTCGTGAACACC
>DASRBV010000283.1:0-5306 GCA_035653455.1 Pseudacidobacterium sp.
AAGACGGCTCCTGAAAACCTTAGCTGTAGGTGAAGACTCAGGTTTTATGCGGAAGTTGCGGCCGGAAATGAGTTTTTGGGACCAATAGTTGGTCCATTGTCTTCCCGATGAAAGACAAAATTGTAACGAAAACGGGCCAACAAGGCCAACCTTTGCCGTTTGTCTAACCTGTTGGCAGCGGGCTAGTTAAATCTGGTGGAGGCGGCGGGAGTCGAACCCGCGTCCGAAATTGCAGTCAGCAGAGAGACTCCATGCTCAGTCGCGTTCCGGAAGGTTTCGCGTTGCGCGCTCAGAACGGACAAGATGCGCACATTGCTAGTCCGTGGATCTTGTCTTTACGGCCCAGACCCAGCCGCAAAGACCAGCCTGCTGTGCGACGTCCTTCCGCGGCCCGCAGGCGAAGCTGCGGAGGACGGCTACTTAGTTAATTAAGCAGCGTATGCCAGTTGATGATCGGCAATTATCATTTTCCAGGCGATTACGGGTGCCCAGCCCCCGGCATGCCTCTTTGCCGCAAACAATTCCGTCGAAACCGTGACGCCCCCTTTGGGCAGCTTCGTGGGATGTCTGAAGCTATGTGAAAGATCTGTTTTTATTTTACGCCTCTTTTGAGGGCATTGCGGATGTGTTATGGGGCCTGCTTCTCCTCCATCCGGTGCGCACCCGTGGTCTGTTGCAAGTTATGCAGTCGCTCAAATTCCTGGAGCGCTGCTTTGGCTTCCTCCTGCCTTCCGGTCTTTTTATACAGCCTGACCAGGTGGTAGTACGCGGAACGTCTGGTATCTATATCGTCCGGATTCGCTTTGGCCGCAATCTCAAATTGGCGAATGGCCTCTTCTGTCTGGCCGCTGGATTCAGCCGCCCTCCCCAGCCAGAAGTTGGCCTGATACTGGCGGGGGTTTCGTTTTAGGGACTCCTGCAAGAGAGGGATGGCCTTCTCCGGATGCTCTTCCACTATATACAGCGCGCCCAGCTTGTACAGGACCGATGCGCTGTAGGGGTCTAACTGTTTTTCGGCTTCATAGGCGTCCCGAGCCTGGTCGAGATGGTCCAGCATCCATTCCATATCGCCGAGTGATTCGTGCAATCCAGGCTCCTGCGGGGCCAGGGCAATGGCCTTCTGATATTCACGTGCTGCGTCTTCTGGTTTGTCCTGTTCTTCAAAGGACTGCGCCAGGACCTGATGGACCCGCCATGACTTCGGTGCCTTCGCATACATCTGCGTAAAAATTTCTTTAGACACCAGCATGTGGGCACGCCCGCGATGATACAGGATGTCCACGTCGCCGGGATCGAGCGCACCGGCCTTGTCCAGAGACTTCGCTGCATCATCGTATTTCTCAGCCGCAAGCTGTGAGACCCCGAGCCACATCCAGACCTTTGCGTCAGAGGGGAAGTGGACAGATGCAGACTTGAGCACTTGAATGGCTTCCGAAACATCTCCTGTTTTGTAGTACGCGATTCCGAGGAACAACTCAGCACCACGCAGCTTCGGATTGAGAGCGACTGCATGTTTCAATGCGGTGATGGATTCGTCAGGCTTCTGCTCGGCCTGAAGCGCAAGTCCAAGATTCAGATAAGCTGGCGCGAATGAAGGGGCCTGGTTGAGGACAGCGCGGAAGTCCTGTTCGGCCTCAGCAAATTTACCCTGCTGTGCTGCCTGTGTGCCTTCCTCGAAGGTCTGTTGCCAGTTTGCAGACTGCGCGGCAACAGTTGCCCAACAGGCGAGAAGTAGCGCTTTAGAGATGAGGTGTGGCATGGGCCTTCTGGAATGGTAGTGCAAAAAGAAAGGGCTGCGGAATGATCACAAGCTCCGCAGCCGGAAAAGACTTCAGGAGAGCCTAATAATGGATCCTCAGTACTACCTGCATATTTCTGGGGCCAAGTACAAGCTGGCCGGTATTGAACTGGTTCAGGATCTGGCCGAAGGACGGATCGTATGGGTTCGTGTCCGGCTTGGCAAAGACGTGCCGGTTGAAGACGTTGAATGCTTCCAGACGCAGGTCCATTCCAAACCGTTCGTGGAACTGCCAGGTCTTGTTGATGTTCATGTCCTCGTCGGCGTAGTTGAAGGTGCGTATGTCTGCTGAATTACGCGGCATGGTGCCGAAGTGGTACGGACCGCCGTTGCGGTTGGCGTTCGGGTCCACGAAAGCAGCGCAGTTAAAATAGCCTGTGCCATTGCATGGGCCGGTGTAGTTGAAGGGGTTGAATTTGTGGTTTCGGGCCACATTACTGTAAACCGAGACACCTGGGACGCGATTGAAGCGGATGCCATTGTCGAAGCCGGGAATCCCAATCGCGCCGTAGAAGCTCATGGGCTGTCCGGTTACGTAGCGCTGGATGCCGCCGATGCGCCACCCGCCGACGATCTGGTTTACGACCGGATGGGTATGGGCCAGGAATTTGCGGCCTTTCCCGAAGGGCAGATCATAGAGATAGCTCACAACAAAGTTGTTGGGAACGTCCTGCGCGCTGACCGCCTTTTCAGCTTTCAGATTGAAGGGATTTTGCGTACCGCCCTGGCTCAGCAGTGTGTTCCAGAAGGGCTGGATGCTGTCAGCGTTAGTGATGGTTTTTGAGAAGGTATAGGAAGCCAACAGCGTAAGACCGTTGGTAAAGCGCCGCTGGAGTTTGGCTTCAAGAGCGTTGTAGGTTGCCTGTCCGGTGTTCTGGAGATAGCTGTCTCCGTTGATGTATCCGTACTGCGGAAATGGACGCAGCGCTTGTTCGACTGGGACACCTGTACCCCATGTAGTGGTGAAGTTCGGATAGGGAGGGTTGATGCCCGCAGCGATGGCCTGCGGCGAGTTGATAGGCGCGTTCAGAACATCACCCAACTGAAGATACTTCTCCGGCATGTCATTCAGGTAAATCAGCAGAGCATGGAGCCGCGTGGAGTGCTGGCCGAGATAGCCGATGGTGCCGACCAGGTCTTTGGCAATTTCCTGCTGAACTTCGAGCGACCAGGACTGGACCATGGCGGGCCGTCCATAGCTCTTGCCGACGTAATCAATGGCCTGCCCATTTAACTGCGTGGGGTCAAGATTGATGCCGCTGGGTGGAGTAGGGAAGCCATTGTCGAGCGGGCCCCAGGGCAGGAACCCGTTCGAATTGAAGTAATTGGGATTGGCGGTAAAGCCCTGCGTGAGCCCTTGTCCGTAGTCGGCATAGATGAGCGGGCCATAGTAGATGCTGTAGTTTCCGCGCAGAACGGACTTGCCCTGCAAGAAGCCCGGAGACCAGGCGAAGCCGACGCGGGGAGAGAAGTCCTTGCGATAGACGTCGGCCCATGTCTCCTGCATGTTTCCATTGCGGCCTGCTCCTTTGCCTGCAAATTCAAGCACGCCCGGGATGTTGTTCGCACCCGGATTGGGCGCTGTCGGGTTCAGCGCTGAACTGTTACCTTCAGCCTCCCATCGCGGAGTGTCCACGTCCCAGCGAAAGCCGAGGTTCAGAGTGAGGTTGGGGCGGAACTTCCAGTCATCCTGAATGAAGGCGCCGTAGTAGTGCGAGATCCAGCGCGGATGGTGATAGAAGATCTGCCGGTTCTCATCTCCGGGTACGCCGAGCAGGAAGGCCGCGACGCTGTTGCCTGTTGGGCCGACGGCGTTCTGCGTTCCCGCCGTCTGGTTGCGGAAGAAGTTGAAGGAACCAGCCTGGCCGCCATTGTTGATGTAAGAAAACTGCTGCCAGCGGAAGGTGCCGCCAAAGCGGATGCTGTGCGCGCCCTTCTGCCAGTTGACATAGTCATTGGCGGCAATGCCATTGTCTACGTTGTCATCCGCATTGGCCTGGCCGATGGTGGGACCGTCCTGCCCGAGGCTGAAGACAGGAAAGGTAGGGCCGAATCCGTTGGGGATGCCAAGCATCTGGTCCCAGTCTTTGCCGGAGAGGGCGGCACGCGATGAGTTGTAGCTATTGATACGATTGCTGCCAATGACGAACTCATTCATCACGCTGGGTGAAATGATGTAGTCCCATCCCCCACGGAAGTATTTGGAGTAGAAGTCCTGTACCTGCGGACCAGTCTCAATTGGATAGGGAAAGTTCGGATTGCCGGGAGTGTAGTTTTCGCGTGAGTTCCAGAAGCCAAAGATGCGATGCTTTGTGCCGATGTTCTGGTCAATGCGAATCCCGTAGACTGACTGCGTATTTGTGCTGGTGGTGAAGTAGGCGAAGTTGTTAATTTGCCCTGGCAGGTTGGGCTGCGGGATATAGGCCAGGATTTTTTGCGCCAGCTGACTGCGGTTGGTTGGGACCTGGTTATTTTTGAATTCGGTGCGGCATTGCACGCCGCCAACGGTTTGCGTGGTGTTTGGATCAAAGATCTGTCCGGTGAGAAGCACTTCGCCTGTGCATGGGTTCACCGGATTTCCCTGTACTGGGCCGCCGAGCGTCGCTGAGAAGTCGCCGTTGCGTTCTGCTGTGGTTGGCACGGTGCTGAGCGCCGTGCCGCCATTGTTGTAACGCAGTTCCTCAAAAGAAAAGAAGAAGAAGGTCTTGTCACGGCCATCGTAGAGATGCGGAATGCGCACGGGGCCGCCCATGGTGATGCCATAGTCGTTCTTGGTGTCTGGCGGACGCTTGAACTGACTCTGCACACTGGGGTTTCCGGCATTGAGGGCGAGATATCCGTTGTTGAACCAGCTATTGGCGTCGAAGACGTTGTTTTTGTAAAAGTCATAGATGACGCCGTGGTATTCATTAGTGCCGCTGCGCGTCTTAAAATTGGCGAGGCCGCCTGTGGTGCGGCCGAACTCAGCGGGCAGAGACGTGGTTTCTACGCGGAACTCCTGGACGGATTCAACGGAAGGCGTGGTCTGGTCGAAGAGCCCGGAACCGTTTTCTGAGCGTTGCGTACTGATACCGTCCAGCAGATAGTCACTGCCGAGGGTCTGGCCGCCGTCAATCTTGGCGTAAGTGGTACCGCCAGAGGTGCCGGGACCAACTGCGCCGGGGGTAAGGAACTCGAGTGTCTGCAAGGAGCGCAAGGCACCGGAAACAGCCAGCGGCAGGTCCTCCACCTGCTCAGAAGTGATGACCGTGCCGATGTCTGACGTCGAAGTTTCAAGGCCAGGGCCGTTGGCAGTGACCTGAACAGTTTCAGTGGACGCGCCTGCCTGCATGGTTACATTCTGTGAAAAGCGCGTGCCGATGTAGATGGAGATGCCAGTCTTCTGAAAATCACGAAAACCGCTGTAGGCGACGGTAAGGATGTATTTGCCGGGCCGGACAGAGGGAAAGACATAGTATCCGGATGAGGAGGTCTTCCCCTGATAGGTGGTTCCGGCATTGACTTCAGT
>DASRBV010000284.1:0-2752 GCA_035653455.1 Pseudacidobacterium sp.
GAACGATACTTTCCAGCAATGACCCGCATCGTCTTGAGGATATACCGCCATATACAATTGAAAAGGACGAGGACGAACGGCAATGCGCGGCTGGTCATTTCCGCTGGGTCGGTGGATAGGCGTAGATCTACGCATCCATACCTTCTTTTTATTGCTGCTCGGTCTTTGCCTGCTGGCCACCAGCCTGAACGTGCCTACATGGCGCGCGGTCTTTCTCTGGGGTATCCTGCTGCTGGCCGTGATTGTGCGCGAAATCGCGCGCGTCATTACTGCTGCTTATCACGGAGTGCAGTTGCGCAGCATTCTTCTGCTGCCCATCGGCGGGCTCTTTTCTTATGCCAATCCTGACAGCGCAGAGCGCGCCAGCGAAGGCAAGGTGCAGACTTCCATAGCCGTAGCGGGGCCGCTGGCGAATTTTGCATTTGCCCTGGTTGTCGGCGCATTGATTGCCGGAGCATCGCCGCAGGTGCCTATCTTTGCCAAGCCGCTGGTCACGCCATTGCATCTGATGCGCTCGGTCGTATGGCTGAACGTGATCCTGGGCGCGCTGAACTTTGTCCCTGCTTATCCGCTCGATGCCGGACGCATACTGCGCGGCGGCTTCAGCCGCGCTCATGGCGCAGTCAAGGGCACACGTGCTGCGTCCGGGCTGGGCCAGATGCTCGGATTGCTGGCAGTGCTCGGCGGAATCGCCTTGCTCTTCATCCCCGGATCAGGGTTAGGCACCAGCCTGAGTCCGTGGCTCATTATGGGCGGCTTCTTTATCTTCGTGGGTGCGCAGCTTGAAGACCAGGGGCTGATGTTCCAGTCCGTTGTAGACACAGTCACCATGCGCGATGTGATGCTGACCAACTTTGCCACGCTTTCGCCCTCTGACACGCTGGAAGATGCTCTTTACAAGGCAATCCACAGCCTGCAGGACGAGTTCCCGGTGGTGCGCGGCGCAAACCTCGTCGGGGTTGTTTCGCGGCAGGGCATTGTTGAAGCATTACGCAGCGAAGGCAATGGGTACGTACAGTCCATCATGTCGCGCGCTTTCCAGGTAGCGCAGCCTGATGATTCTCTTGGTGCCATGATTCGTCGCATGGCTGGCGGTAAGATGTCTCTGGTACCAGTCGCGGAAAGCGGAAGGATCGTAGGCATTGTGACCCTGCAAAACCTGATGCACAGCATGGGCATGCTGGCCGAGCACCGCAGGCTGAAGCGCGAAAGCGCTTCTTAGGTGTGAAGTGAGTTATAAATTCGCAGAATAAATGCTGACTAACTGGAAATCTCTCTCAGCTCAGTAGCCACACGCAATACATCTGTCTTCTGCTGTGCCTCATCCACGCGGCCAAAAATCATCTTGCCCGAAGCGGTTTGCAGGACGGACGTTACGCTGATCTCCACCGAGCGGCCAATCATACGCCGCGCATGGTCTACGACCACCATGGTCCCGTCATCCAGATAGCCGACCCCCTGGTCGTATTCCTTTCCTTCTTTCAGGACAAGCACGTTCATCTTCTCCCCGGGCAGCACAACAGGTTTGAGTGAATTGGCGAGATCATTGATGTTCAGCACCTGCACGCGATGCAGTTGGGCCACTTTGTTGAGATTGAAGTCGTTGGTGATAATTTTGGCTTCAATCTTCCTGGCCAGTTCGATGAGCTTCAGGTCCACTTCCCGGATTTGCGGAAAATCATCTTTAATAATCTGCACGTTAAGTAACGAGTTGCCCTGCATACGCTGAAGTACGTCGAGGCCGCGGCGTCCTCTCTGTCGCTTCGACGAGTCCGCCGAGTCTGCCACCATTTGTAACTCGTGCAGAACAAATTCAGGAACGACCAGGGTTCCATCTATAAAACCAGTCTCGGCCATGTCAGCGATGCGTCCGTCAATAATTGCGCTTGTGTCCAACAGCTTTATATCGCGCTTTGCCTGGCGGTCGCCTGCGAATAGCCCGCCCAGTGCTGAAAGGTTGAGCATGTCTCCTTTACTGGCACCCACCACAAGGCCCACATACGACATCAGCAGCAGGACGAAAATCTGTAACACACTGCGCATGCTTCCCTGGGGTAGGCTATTGGCCAGTACCAGGCTGAAAAGGAACGCCCCGAAGATGCCAAGCACGCTTCCCGCAACTGCGCCAATCAGCCGTCGCAAGCTGAGAGAACGCGCACGCGCCTCAAAGATGATGACCAGCGCAGCGATGGCCGCTCCCAGAACGGCTGAGAGTACTGGATTCAGGCCGAGTGGCCGGAAGAAGTAACAGGCAGCAGCAAAAACAAGAACAAAAACAGCGCGTATAAAAACGAGGTCCATAACGACCGGATCCCCCGAATATGATGTTCGCCGCAGGAAAGGGCCTCTCTCGCACGGCACACGGAGTATACGCACTTGGCCATGGTTTCGGCAAAGATTCCTGCGGACCTGCGATGGCTGTGGAGGACCCAGGAGAGGATTCCATACGTTTTGCCATCTGCTCAGGGTGGTTCGCCCAAATTGAATCGCGTCACATTGCCGCTCTGCGCAAGGATGATTTCAAGGCAAGTCCGAGGAGGTTTCCATGAAAGCTATTCGTACTGGGACTGTTTTGATGGCAGCGCTGCTTTCAACCAGCCTGCTTCCTGCACAGATGGAGGACCGGCCCATTCTTTCTGTTTCGGTTCCATTTGCCTTTACGGTGGAAAATACGCGAATGCCAGCCGGCGAATACATCGTTTCAGTCATCTACCGCGACCACCTTTGGAAACTCAGCACGGTAGACCACAAA
>DASRBV010000285.1:0-3545 GCA_035653455.1 Pseudacidobacterium sp.
CCTGCTCCTGCACCATCTTTGCCGTAATCACCTTGTGCTGCACCCAGTTGTAGGGCGGAACGGTATGCCCGCGCAGAATGGCAATTCCTAACTGAATCAACCGCGGCCCATAGCTGTTCGCTTCATGCGAGACGGACGCAATAATCGGGCTTTGCGGCTTTTTCATCTCTTCCAGCACTTCAGGAATGCAGTCCTGCCCAACGATGGCAACGTTCTTTTCCCGCTGCGCGTCGAGCGTCGCCTGCAATGCGCCAAGCGCGCTCGTATCAGTAGCAGCAGCAATCAGGATACGGTCTGTACGCTGGTGACGCTTGAAAAAGTCTGCCACTACGCGCGCGCTGGTCTCTCTCATGCCGCGGCCATCCAGGCGTATGAATGCCTCCTGCGGAAGCTCCGGCAGCAGCGAGCGGACACCTTCAAACGCGCCGGTAATGCGGCTTTGCACAAAGCCGCCCGCCTCAGCAATGTCAAGCCCAATCACCCAGTCCGCTTTTTTCTTCCATTTTGAAATCGCGTGCTGCGCCAGCAGTTCTCCGGCCTCGTAGCCCACCTGAAAATTGTCCACGCCAAAGTAACAGGCATGAGGGTGTGGAATATCAATGGCAATCAGCGGAATGCCAGCCCGCGAAATAATGTGTGCAATCGTTGGAGCAACATGCTCTTCAATCTGGAACTCAATCACCAGGTCTACGCCTTCTGCGACAAACTCTCTGGCATTTTTGATGGCGGTGTCTGCATCATAGCGGTTGTCGCGGACCAGCAGTTCAACCCCCGAAGCCGCCGCAGCCGCCCGCAAACTGCTGGTCACAGCCTCAGAAAACGGCATCTCCGCGCTCTGCCCGGCAAAACCGAAGCGCATCTTCTTGGGGCGGGACACCAGGCGGTACGAGCCATCAGGCGATTGCGCCACATATCCGCGATGCACAAAGGTCTTCAGTATGCGGTAAACACTGGTCTTGGAAATATTTGAGCGCTGATAGATGGACTCCAGCGTGATAGGCCGCTTCTCTTCTTCAAGAAGCTCAAGAATGTCGAGCGCTTTGGAAAGAATAGGGATGAGATAAAGCCGCTTGATCTTTTGCTGGGCCAACTTGAACCGCGCCTCCGGCAGCGTAAGTGTGAAAGCGTAAGTATACAGCGAAAATCAGCATTCCCTCATGCCTGTCAGCGCATCCGCCCACCAGGCGAGACGCTCCCGCGAACCGGAGGCACCTTCAAGCGTGGCAAGCTGGACGGCGAAGTTGCCAATGGTCGAGCTTTCCACCACCCCGCACACCAGCTCCAGTCCGGTGGCCTCGCTGGTCAGCCTGTTGAGAAACTCGTTCTGGCTGCCCCCGCCCACAATCGCAAGACGCTTCAGTCTTTTGCCGCTGAGGTCCTGCGCATTTCCGAGCACCTCCGTATAGCGCGCCGCCAGGCTGTGAAAAATAAGTGAAGCAAACTGCGGCATGGCCGAAATGCTTTCCTCAATCGGTGCAAGCCCGCGCCGCTTTCGTTGCGCATTGATACGCGAAGCCATATGACCGTGCAGAAGAAGATCAGGATCATCTACCTCCAGAAGGGCCTCCGGCGTGGGTTGGTGTTGGGCTGCGGCAATCAGCTCTGGCATCGTCCAGCTCCCTTCCGGACAAAGTTGCGCCATACACTGCCGCAGCAGCCACATGCCATTTACGTTTTTATGGAAGCAGACCTGCCCGCCTGCCGCACCGAGGTTCGTGAATCCGGTCTGAAATGCCTCTTTTGTCAGAACAGCGCGATCCAGCAGCACGCCCACCAGCGACCATGTTCCCGAGCTGATATAGGCCCAATCGTCACCATGCAGCGGAATCCCGGCCACAGCCGAAGCCGTGTCATGACAGCACGGCGCAATGAGCTTCGTGTTCTGAAATGCAGCCATACCGGAAAGCGGACCATGGATCTGCCCCAGCACAGTTCCGGTCGAAACCAGCTTCGGAGCAGCACCCAGATCCAGTCCGCAACGGGAAAATATCTGCTCACACCACGTCTGCGCCTTCGCATCTACTAGTCCGGTGTGGGTTGCATTGGTAAATTCAGAGATACGCTCTCCACCCAGATGCATCAGCACATATTCCGGCAGGTTCACCCACGGAGTACCATCAGGCACGCCCGCCAGTTTGTCCGCCACAAGCTGAAAGAGTGTGTTCAACCGGAGTGGTTGCGCGCCACCCAGCATGAACAATTCTTCCGCAGAGACATGCTTCCGAACTTCGGCCTCGGCAGCCTCTGTCCGCATATCACGGTAACAATAGGGGTCCGCACAGGACCTGCCGTCGTTGTCCAGACGGACATAATCCACCGCCCATCCATCCACTCCTATCGAAGCAATCGGCCCGGACGTTTGCTCCGCGCAGAGCTGCAAACCCTTCTCAAGCTCGGCACAGATGCGCTTGAAGTCCCAGCGCAGCCTTCCGTTCCGCTCTATCGGAGCGTTGCTGAAGCGATAGACCAGATCAACACGCGGCCTGCGCTGCTCCCATCGCAACAGCGAGACACGGCAGCTCTCCGCGCCCAGATCAATCGCAACAATGGAAGGAAGATGGTTCGGCATCTTTGATTTTCGTTCTACTGGTCTTCAAGGCCCTGGGTGCCCCACATCTCCACAGAGATATGGGTTTGCAAAGCAAAGGCAGCTTGCCCCTCACCGCAGGAACGCATCCGCCAGACCTCCATCCACCGGAATCAGATGCCCTGTGGTACACGGCGCCTTTGGTCCGGCAAGGAACAGAATCGCCTCAGCACAGATCCGTGGATCAATCGGCTGGTGCGTCAATGTGCGCTTCGCATAAAACTTGGCCAACAAATTGCGAAGTTCGTCATCGCTCTGGTTTGCATCAAAAGAAATCTCATACTTTTTGAGCGATGCAATCACGCGGTCACGCGGAAACATCGTAGACCCCTTCACAACTGTCGCCGGACTAATGCCATTCACCCGCACTAGCGGCGCCTGCGAAACAGCCAGCTCGCGCACCAAATGGCTCAGCGCGGCCTTGCTCACGTCGTAGGCCTCGCTTCCCTTCTTGGGAACAACGGCGTTGGCCGAGCTGGTCAGTACTACATTGGCCGCCAGCTCCTGGTCACGCAGCAATTTGCCGATTTCATCTACCAGCAGAAAATTCGCCGTCACATTGATTTCAAGCGTCAGCGCCCACTGTGTTTCCGTAATCACGCCGTCCGGTGACGAGGGAAAGATGGCCGCAGTGTTCACCAGAATATCGAGACCGCCAAAGGCAGCGACCGTCCCCCGCATGGCTGCGCGAATTGCATCGCGGCTTCGAATGTCCACGGAAACCGCAAGCGCTACCTCTTTGCCGGCAATGGCCTTTGCTTCTTCCGCTACGCGTTCGGCCCCGGCAAAGTCGCGGTCTGCAATCACAACGTGCGCTCCGCGTTCCGCCGCAAGCAGCGCTACTTCTCTGCCAATACCGCTTCCGCCGCCAACCACCAGCGCAATCTGACGGCTCAATTCCTTCTCCGGAGGCATACGCCGCAGCTTGGCCTCTTCGAGCTTCCAGTATTCAATGCGG
>DASRBV010000286.1:0-17459 GCA_035653455.1 Pseudacidobacterium sp.
CGGATTGCTGCATCATGCAGAGTCGGATTCGAGTTTCCTCGGTATGGCTGTCACGGCGGGAGCCTTACTGATCATGCCCTTGTTGGCCAAGATGAAGCGGGAAGTCGCCACGCAGACAGGAAATAAGGCGCTGCGCGCCGACGCGGTGCAATCGGCTACATGCGCCTATCTTGCCGGACTCACCCTGGCTGGACTGCTTATCCGGTACATCTTCGGCATCCATTGGATTGATCTACTGGCGGCGCTTCTGGCTGTCCCCATTTTGATCGTGGAAGGCAAGCGTGCCCGCAGCGGTCAGACCTGTGCCTGCTGCTAGATTGTGATTGCAGCGCGATTCTCATTCGTCTGGTTGGAATGACTTCTACGCCGCCACTTTCTGTCCGCGTATCTCCCCATGAGGAGACAGGCTCGGCATTTGGCTTTGGGTTTGTGTGCCGCCTATTGCGTCCTGACTTCCGTACTGATTTCCTTATCTGCCGTGCTTTTCAGCTATCGTGGCAAGGTGGCCCGGCGTGCTCGTAACGTTTAGTGAGGTTGCGGTTGAGATTGTCCCTCTTCGGGCTTCGGGGTCTGGACTTCATCCTGTCCGCCCACTTGGGAACCGTCATGCTTCTCATAAATGGAGTACTGGCGGCCCGGTGGGTTCAGCTTGATATTGATCTCTTCCGTCGGCCCTTCCAGAACGTAGTCGGCCCCATACGTCTGGAAGCCCTTGGCGATCACCTGCAGACGCACCGTGTCTCCAATCGGAATCACATCGAGCACTGCCTTGCCTTCTTCGTTGGTCTTCAGTTCCATGTTGCCGTCGTCCTTCCCGTTCTTCATCGGATGAAAGACAACGCCAGCATTCTCCACTGGCTTGCCGTTCGAGCCTTTCGTCACAGTTACAGTCACCTTGCAGGTTGGCGGCGGAGGCGTGTATTTACGGCCGCGCTTCGCCTGCTGGGCACAAAGAGCAAAGGGCACACAAATAGAAAGAACAGCGAGTTTACGGACAACTGCAAAAGCCATGCTACTGATTGTAAGGAATCCAGGTCGTTGCTGAGAAGGGGCTGAGTCGGGGTGGCCCACATCCTAAAAAAGATGTGGGCCAGACCACGTACCCGGCTACTGTTTCTCCTTACCCAATGCAAGCCGCAACCCAGTCCTGAAGTTAAACGGCAGCGAAGGATACCCAATTGGCCCAATGTGCTGGTTACTCAGCAGATTATCAAGCTGAGTATAAACACCCACCCAATGTGAAATCTGATACACCAGACCAAGATCGAGCTTCGCATACGCCGCATCAAGGTTCCGGTTAGGCAGCAACAGAGAATTGCCAAAATTGGCATCGCTGAAGCCCAGGAATGTGGAATCATCGCTGCGGCCGGAAAACGCGCCGTTGCCAACGACCGTAAAGTGCTTCCCCGTATACGTTGCAGAAACAAACCCGGTATGCGGAGGCCGCCGGAAAGGCCGCGCTCCCCGCAAAGGTGAGTAAACTCCTATCGGAACATTCGGGAAAGAAGAGCTTGTGTTGTACGTAGGCTGCAAGGCATCCGAACTGAATGAACGCTGCACTACAGAATCGAGATAGGTGTACCCTCCTCGCAGAAAAATGTTCTTTCCGATGCCGTACTGTACTTCGCTCTCGACCCCCTGCGCGCGAAATGCAAGTGAGTTGACCGTGGGCGAAATTCCAACCGCGTTGTAAGCAGCGATGATCTGCTGTAATTGGTCTGGTGGAAGGTCCGGTAGAAGCTGATACAGCGCAGTCGCGGGAACGCTCTCGATCTGGTTGCCAAATTCGTTATGAAAGTAGGTTGCGCGGAAGACCACGCGTTCGCTGAACAGACTCTGCTCAACCCCGCCATCGTAGCTGCGCGAACGCTCAGCACCAATCGGACGCAGACCAAATTGCGCTGCCGTACCCTGTCCGCCGTAGGTGTTCAAAACCTGGTACAGCGAATCGAACTGGTCGGTCAGGGTCGGCTCTTTCACGCCTTTGGCGAAGTTGAAATTGAGCTTCGTCCCATGAAAAACACCGGCCCCGGGACGCACCACATAGTATGACAACCCAACACGAGGTGTACCTTCTGTACCGTAAAGCTGGTTTTTCTCTACGCCGCCGCCGAGGGAGTAGAACAGGCGGTTGCGGAAGTCGCCCTGAATCTGAAGCATGTAGTCATAGTTGGCCCGCTCCAGCGTGTCATTCAGGAATCCCGGATAGTAGTCCTTTCCGCGCTCATCTTCAAAGCGGAATCCGGCAACCAGCAACATATGCGGCGAAAACTGGTAGTCTGCCTGCGCGTAAAGATTATCGCGGTTAGAAACAAGCTCTGAGGTCACCGGATATGTTCCGGCATAGTTCAGAATCGCCTGCCCGCTGACGGAGTACCCGTTCGCCCCCTGGATCGTCACAGGAAGGCCCAGATATACGCCGGAATCAGGCTCATAGATCCCAGTTGGTGACCATTGCGTGCTTTCTTCGCGCTTGCGCGCCAGTCCATAGCGGGCCAGGCCATGCAGGCGATCGGAGAAAGTGTGGTCAATCGTCCCACTTGCAAAGATGTTCTGGTCAGATTGCTTTCCATCGTTCGCAATCTGATAAAACTGATATGCGTTCGGCAGTCCGGTCGCGATGTCTGCGTTGCGAAAGGTCCCGCGGATAGTGGTTGCAGAGGACCACGCCCATCCCAAATTCGCTGTCTCCACGATATTGTGATATTCGTCTTGTGGAATCGAGTTCTTCGTCTGCAGATCGCTGAACCCGCCATAGTAATCGAAAGCGCGATGCGTCCCGCCCAGTTGCACTTCATTGCGATATGTCCCGAAATTGCCCGCATCGCCTTCATACATCAGCGACGGAAAGGGCGTAGAACCCCGCGGCGTACTGAAGCCAATCACGCCGGCGGCAGCATCGGAACCATAAAGCACACTGTTCGGCCCGCGATAAACCTCGGCTTTCTCCACGCCCGTGGAAGTGACCGTCGAAAGATCAAACCGTCCGCCGATGTCCTCGATCGGCGCGCCATCAAACAGCACTTTATTGGCATCCGAGTTGCCTCCGCGCACAAAGATGCTGGCCAGACCTCCACGCTGACCTTGTTGCACCACGTTGGTCCCGGCAACCTGGCGCAGCACGTCCACCATATCGGCGCGATTGAGAAAGTCGGTCTTGCTCAACCCGGTAATGGATGCGCTCACCTGCCCTTGCGGCAACGGAGTTCCGGTCGCTGTCACTACAACAGACTGCCGCACCCACTCCGGCTCAAGGACAACATTTTGCTCCACCGCGTCGAGAGTGCCCCCATAGAAACTTTCAGTGACAAGTTGCCGGAAGGATTTTCCTCCAGCAAGAACATAGAAGCGGCCACTCGATGAAGTGGAAAGATAATAACTTCCATCGCCCTGGGTCTTGCCGGCGACGATTACTTGTCCGTTCTGAACAAGGGCAACATCGGCATTGGCAATGCCGGCGCCCAGCGGATCAGTAACACGTCCGCGCACCACGACGGCACGCAGTGGCATCACGGCAAGCAACAGACATACAGAAAGGAGAGCAAAGCGGCTTCGCCGCAGAAGTTCTGGCATATTTCCTCCGTCCCCCTCGGAACTGGGTCTTGTGCGCCTGAGGCCGGTCTCCTGACTCTGCGCGCCTTGTCGTGCCGCCTTCCCGGATTCCCAGTGGCTCATGGCACAGCAGCGGTGCGTCCTTCATACCAGACGCGCCGCTGCGCACTTACAGTTGCGGGGCAGTGGCGGATTTTCACCGCCTTCCCGAACACCTCATGCGTTCATGTGAATGTGTGCGAAGCGCGACAGGGGCGCTCCCTGCCTGCATTCGTTCCGTTATGTACCGGAAAAGATGATTATTCGTGAGAACAAAAGCGATGTCAAAAAACCTTCGAAACGGTCTATCATGCCCTCACACCATTTTCCATGAACATCGCCGTATTGACGCAAGGCCTCTATCCGTTTGAAATTGTGCTGCTGTTCGGCGGCATGGTCCTGCTTTTGGTCCTGCTGGTGGGGTTGATTGCTGGTCTTGTGCGAGGCAAAGTTCCCGCGCTGCTGGTGCCCCTGTTCATCATTTCCATTGTGATGATTGCATATCCCAGCGTGCAGTCCATCAAATATAAAGACCTGACGGTCACGCTGAATAACCAATTGCAGCAAGTGTTGGCAAACCCCACAGATCCGAATTCACGCAAGAGCCTTGCTCAGGTTGCAGATCAGGTGGCCTCGCGCCCCGCAAAGGATGCCGCAACCATCGCCGCACTCGCCAGCGCGCAATATGCGCTCGGCAATGAACCATCCGCAAAGCGAAACCTGAACAAGGCCCTTCAGTTGGACCCGTCCCAGCCCGTCGCTCTTACACTGAGGAACAAAATTGTGTCAGTAGAGAAGCTGCAACAGTTGTCCAATACTGTGCAGAAGGATCCGGCAAATGCAGCCGCCAGACAGCAGCTTCAGGAAGTAACATCTCAGGTAAGCAGGACGCAGCTTGCGAATCCCAAAGCACTCTTGACTCTGGCCACCGCCCAAAAACTTACTGGAAACGAAGAAGCAGCCCAAAAGACGGAAAAGAAAGCGCTGGCAATCAATCCAAATGCTTTGAGGATGGCTGCGCCGAAACAGTAATTCTGGTGACCCCGGGAAGATTCGAACTTCCGACACGCAGTTTAGGAAACTGCTGCTCTATCCACCTGAGCTACGGGGCCACATCCTGTTCATCTCGGCAGTTGCGTGGAAACTGCCCTTGTTCTGTCCGCCTGTGCGGATGGCCACTGAAATTTATTTTACCTGCTCATTGTTCACGACAGTAAAGTGGTCTCGCGTTTCCAGCGCAAGAGCAGATGCGCCCGGGTCAACGACACGACGCATCGTGAACTCTGCGCGTTTTCCTGCAATCTGAATCACGAGATAGTGATAGTTGATATGAGGCTGTGGTGCTTTCTCATTCGGTCCTCGATAGAGATCTTCACTGCCGCGTATCAGCACTGGATACGGCTTGGCTCCGCCGCCGCCTGAAACCAGATACGTAATTCCATTACGCTCAAAGCGCTCGTAATTATGAATGTGTCCGTTGATGACGATAAATTTCGCGTGGGCCTTCGGCGCTTCGGCCTCAAGGAGGGTCCGGAGAGAGATTTCATCTGCGCCTGGAAGTCCTGCCGCAATTTGCGTCTGAACATCGTTCATCCAGGGCATGTGGTCGAGAATAAAAACGAAATCCACGTTCGGCGGCAAATGTTCCAGTTGGGACTGAAACCACGTCCGCTGCGGCGAGCCAGGACTGCTGGGCTGCGTCGTATCCAGCGAGATAAGATAAACATTGCCAATCTGGGCCGAGTAGTAGAGATGCCCCTTCAGTTCAGGGAAATTTTCAAGATAATTTGCAATGCCGGCCTCATGTCCGCCCTTCACCTCATGATTTCCCGTCGTGGGAAAAATCCACAGATGCTCTGCCTTCCATGCTGCCGTTTCCTGCTGATAAATTGCCCAGTCTGCAGGATTTGAGCCGATAAAAGGAGTGTCTCCGGTAAGAAAAATTGCGAGAGGTCTTTCGTCAGCAACCGCCCTGACCAGAAATTGCCGGACGCGCGGATTCGTATCGCTGGTGTCCGTTGTCTCCGTAAAGCGGATATCGCCATAGGCAACCAGTTTGACTGGCTGGCCCGGAGCAATTCCGCTGACAGAGATGGTCGGGCCAATCGCTGGAGCTGGCGCCTGACTGAAAGCACAGAATGAGATGGCAAAAACAACGAAGAGAAGCCAGCAGACCCTGGTATTCACCGCTCCAGCCCGCCGCCAACGAAATGAACAATTTCAAGCTTGTCGCCAGGACGCAGAGGAGCTGTTTCCCACGTAGAGCGGGGCACGATCTCTCCATTTTGTTCGATGGCGACGCGATCACCCTTCAGGCCAAGGTGCGCAATAAGATCGGAAATGGTTGGATTCCCGGCAAGCGCAGAGAAATCTTTCTGCTGGCCATTGATGACGAGTTGCATACTTTGAGGTTAGCATCTCGCATCCGATTCCCATCCACAACAGCATCCGGTAGCAGGAGCAGACTATTTGAGCCACCGCCAGACCGCCCATGCGGCACACCCCATCAATACAAGCGCAGCATTGAAGAGCATCGCCATGGCCAGTCCGCGCATACATCCCAGCCCATCATCTTCAGAAGAACGGGCCTCTGTTTTTTCAGCAGCAGAGGCAATGCCATCAAGTTGTCCAAGAGAATGCTCAAGAGTGCTCATAGTGCTCCTCCTGGAACTCTATCGGCGTCAGCTTGCGGGTACTTCAGAAATCTCTGATTTTGTGACTGCAATTGTTCCAATTTGATACGCAGGCCCAAAATGGACGCCGCTCAAATTTCCCCTCTTTTTTCCAAAAATCTTCTGGGCGCCGCTGGACCGCGTCATGAAAAATTTCCTTTGTTTATGCAGGAATTACGCTCTCTTCCTTGACGGCTGTACCGCTGAGAAACTACTCTCAGAAGAGAGGCTTCGGCGATCAACCGCTTAAGCATTGAACAGTATGCAGGACGCACACTACTACTGGAATTATCTCCCGTTGCTGTTGCAAATTCTTGCTGCATCAGCGCTTGCCGGTGGCATGGTGGCCGCTTCATGGCTCATTGGGCGCCGCCGCAATACCAAAGCAAAACTTGATGCGTATGAATGCGGTATTCCGGTGGAAGGCGACACTCGTGGACGGTTTTCTGTCGGTTTTTACATGGTAGCAATGCTCTTCATTCTGTTCGATGTGGAAGCAGTTTTTATGTTGCCGTGGGCGGTGATTTATCGCGACCTGCCAAAAATTGCCGGCTCCCGCCTCTTTGGTTTCTGGGAGATGCTGGTCTATCTCGGCTTTGTTGCCGTCGGCATCTTCTACGTCTGGAAGAAAGGCATTCTCGACTGGTCTGCCGATAAAGGCGATTTATAAGTTTCATTCCCTTGGGGCCAGTGGCCCTTACTGTTACCAACGTGTACTGCTGTAACTTAACCGGCTGAATTGAAATTCAAAAGGATGCAATGGACTCAGCTGTTCTAGGGAAAGATGCCGTACTTGCGGCCCTTAAAGAAAACCGGGCGCTCTCTTCTCTAATGGCCTGGAACTCCGGCGCCATTCTCGACGCCACTTACGACCGCAAGGAACTGACCATTACCATTGCCCGTGACCAGATTCGCGGCGCATGTCAGACACTCAAGAACGCCGGATACAACTTCTTTGAAGATCTGACCTGCGTGGACTGGTATCCGACTGAACCGCGATTTCAGGTGACCTATCACATCCTTTCTCATGCGTTGAAAGACCGCGTCCGGCTCGTCTGTCCTGTCGAGAGCATAGACCCCAGCATTGACAGTATTACTTCCATCTGGCCGGCGGCCAACTATTATGAGCGTGAGGTCTGGGACCTCTTTGGCATTCGCTTCCACGGTCACCCGGACCTGCGCCGCATCATGATGCCTGAAGAGTGGGAAGGCCACCCGCTGCGCAAAGATTATCCCGTGGAGGGCTACCGCTAATGCCGAAGGCCCCGGAACTTGCCGAATTCGTTGAAACTTCTACCCTGCTGAAGCCTCGCCCGGAAGAGGGCGCAAAAGACCGCACGATGGTCCTGAACATGGGGCCGCAGCACCCTTCCACGCACGGCGTGCTCCGTCTGGTCATCGAGATTGACGGCGAGACGGTACTCAAGGTCGTTCCGGACATCGGCTATCTGCACACGGGCATTGAGAAGACCTGCGAAGCCAAGTTTTATCAGCAGGTTGTCCCCATGACCGACCGCATTGACTATCTGTGCCCGATGACCAACAATCTGGCCTACTGTCTTGCGGTCGAGAAGCTGCTCCAACTTGAAATACCGGATCGCGCACAGTGGATGCGCGTTCTTCTCAATGAACTGACACGCCTCAACTCGCACCTGGTCTGGCTGGGTACGCACGCCATGGACATCGGCGCGCTCACGGTATTTCTCTACTGCTTCCGCGAACGCGAAGAGATTCTCCGCATCTTTGAGCATGTCTCCGGCCAGCGCATGATGACCTCCTATTTCCGTGTTGGAGGCCTCGCGCTGGAGCCGCCGATTGACTTTTTTGATCGCGTGCGCAGGTTCATCAAGGTCATGCCGGAGAAGATTGACGAATATGAGAACCTTCTGACCGGCAATCCGATCTTTATGAACCGCCTCAAGGGCGTTGGCTATCTGAGTGCTGAAGATGCGATTTCGCTCGGCGTGACCGGGCCTCCGCTGCGCGCTTCGGGTGTGGATTGGGACCTCCGGCGCGACATGCCCTATTCGAGCTACGAGAAGTTCCAGTTCAAGGTGCCCGTTTCAAACGAAGGCGATGTGTGGGCGCGGTATCTGGTCCGTATTCAGGAGATGCGCGAATCGGTAAAGATTGTCGAGCAGGCGCTCGAGGGGATGCCGGAGGGCCGCATCACAGCCGATGCTCCGAAGGTCGTTCTGCCCGACCGCGAAAAGATGAAGACCCAGATGGAGTCGCTCATCTACCACTTCAAAATTGTGACCGAAGGCTTTACCGTTCCGGCTGGGCAGGTCTATCAGGCAGTCGAGTCGCCTCGTGGCGAGATGGGCTACTACGTTGTCAGTGACGGCACGGCCAAGCCGTATCGCGTGCATATGCGCAACCCATCGTTTGCCACGTTGCAGGCATTACAAACAATGTGCGCCGGACGGCTGATTGCCGATGTGGTCGCTGTGATTGGCTCGATTGATATCGTGCTGGGAGAGATTGACCGGTGACGGCGTCAGAGCCCGATCAGCGGCTGTTCGCAGAGCTTTGGATTTCTCTGGTTTCGTTGGTCCGGTCGTATGTCGCCGGGCATGATCTGGGCCGTCCGTCGGGCCACGCGACAGTTGACTGCGAAGAAGGCCGTCTGAAGATACGCACGGAAGAGAAGCTTATGACGGTGGCATTTAATTGTGCAACGGGTAAAGGCGAGTGGAATCTGTATGGGACCTCTGTTCCGGAGCGACGCCTGGCCGATGGTGAGTTTGAGTTCAGCGCGGACAGCACAGTGAGACTCAGCGACCGTCGTGGCGCAGTCGAGATGGAAATAGCAGCCGAAGCCTTTACGGCCAGGGTTTTTGACGAAGATTAGAAGTTTTTTCAAAACCTAATCATTACGTCATTCAGACGACCAGAGGGAGGAAGAATCTCAGCGATGTTGATGTTAATGAATGCGCATCGTTAAGAATCTTCGCTTCGCAGAATGACAACGAATATAGGGGTTTGGAACGAAGGAATTTTAGATGAGCACTCCTGCAACCACGATTTTTTCACCGGAGCTTGCCGCGCGCTTCGACCGCCTGGTCACGCTCTATCCGGTGCGGCGCTCGGCGCTGATTCCCATGCTGCTCTATGCGCAGGACGAGGTCGGCTATATCTCCGACGAGGTCGTGAAAGAAGTTGCCGAACGTATCGGCATTACTGAACTCGACGTGCGCAACGTGCTCAGCTACTACTCCATGCTGCGCACGAAGCCTGCGGGCAAATACAACATCCAGGTCTGCACGAACATCTCCTGCATGTTGCGCGGTGGGTACGAAATTCTTGATCACTGCAAAAAACGCCTCGGCATTGGCCATAAAGAAGTCACTCCGGACGGGAAATTTTCGCTTGAAGAGGTCGAGTGTATCGGGGCATGTTGCTGGGCCCCTGCCATCCAGGTGAACTACGATTTTTATGATGAACTGACGCCTGAAAAAATAGACCAGATCATCGAAGACTACAAAGCAGGCCGCGGAAAGGAGACAAAGTAAGATGCCACGGCTCGTCTCCCACCCCGATGAAGTAAAGATCATCTCCCGCCGCTTTGGCCTTGGTGCGGAAAATATTGACAAATACCTCGAACTGGATGGTTATAAGGCCACCCAGCTTGCCATTGAGAAGGGCCCGGACTGGATCATCAACGAGATGAAGGCCAGCGGTCTTCGCGGACGCGGTGGCGCAGGCTTTCCGACCGGGATGAAGTGGTCGTTTGTACCCAAGCAGTCTGAACGGCCCAAATACGTCCTTGTAAATGGTGACGAGAGCGAGCCGGGGACTTGCAAGGACCACTTGATCTTTCTGCACGATCCTCATGCAGTGATTGAGGGTACGATTATCGCCGGACTCGCCATTGGCGCGAAGATGGGATTTATTTACCTGCGCGGCGAGTACCGTTATCTGCTCAAGATCATGGAAAAGGCCGTGGCCGACGCCTATGCACGCGGTTTTCTCGGCAAGAACATCTTCGGCTCTGGCATTGATTTTGATGTGGTCACGCAGACTGGAGCGGGCGCCTACGAGGTCGGTGAAGAATCGGCCCTGATGGAATCGCTCGAGGGCAAGCGTGGTGTTCCGCGTATCAAGCCGCCCTTCCCGGCTGTTGTTGGACTGTATGGTGGCCCTACGGTCATCAACAATGCTGAGACGATTGCCACCGTTCCGCATATTCTCCTCATGGGCGGGGAGCCATATGCGAAGGTCGGTTCAGAGCGCAATGGTGGAACGCGTCTGTTCGGTATCAGCGGACACGTGGAGCGCCCCGGCGTCTATGAACTGCCGATGGGCTACAACCTGAAGAAGGCAATTTACGAAGTTGCTGGCGGTGTGCGCGGTGGACGCGGTCTGAAGGCAGTTGTGCCGGGTGGGTCTTCGACGCCAGTACTGAAGGCGGATGAGATTGACGTGGGCCTCGACTTTGATCAGATGGGCAAGGCGGGCACGATGCTTGGCTCCGGCGGAATCGTCGTGATTGACGACCAGACCTGCATCGTCGAGTTTGCGCTGCGCACAATCGCGTTCTATCAGCACGAGAGTTGCGGATGGTGCATTCCCTGCCGCGAAGGGACGGACTGGCTGAAGAAGACGATTGGCCGTGTACACGCAGGCGGCGGAGTGGACAAGGACCTCGACAACATCCGCTATCTGGCAGAAAACATGCTGGGACGGACCTTCTGCCCGCTGGGCGATGCCGCGGCCATGCCGACGATTGGATTTATCAAGAAGTTTCGTAACGAATTTGAAGACCATTTGAACGGAAAGCCCTGCCCTTACGCAAAGCATGAAGAACCGGTGCTGGTGTAAAGGCAGTGAGGCCAAAAGAGTTGGTGCGTATTCTGGAAACAGACGGTTGGTACAAAACGGGGCAAAAGGAAGCCTTATGCATTTCCGGCATCTCGCGAAAAAAGCTTAGTGATCGTACCAATGCATACTGGGAAAGAAATCAATAAAGGATTGCTTCACAGTATTCTGAAGGCGGCTGGTTTGAAATGACACGAGAATACCTGGTTGTCTACGAAAAAGGCGAGAAAAACTGGAGCGCATTTTCGCCCGACGTTCCAGGGTGCGGGTCGCTTGGAGATACGGTCGAGGAAACGCGCACGAACATGCGCGAGGCGTTGGAACTGTATTTAAGTGAAACGGTCAAGGCAGGAGAACCTGTCCCGGAGCCGACCGCAACCAGCGTGGATTTTCAGGAGTTTGATCCAGACCATCAGACAAAACAGTATGTGGTTGAGTGGCTACCTGTGACGCTACCGGAACCGCAATCAACCAAGACACCCGCTCAGGCGGCCTGAAGGAACAAATGGCTGACGTAACGTTTACAGTAGATGGCAAGAAATTGACCGCGCCCGCCGGGACGCTGCTCATTGACGCCTGCAAGGCAGCGGGCATCGAAATTCCCGCATTCTGCTACTATCCCGGACTCTCACTCCAGGCGGCCTGCCGCATGTGCCTCGTGCGCATTGAGAAGATGCCGAAGCTGCAGACGGCCTGCACCACTACCGTTGCGGAAGGCATGGTCGTCCAGACCGAGACCGACGAGATCAGGCAGGCGCGCAAAGGCATGGTCGAGTTGCTGCTCGGCAACCATCCGCTCGACTGCCCCGTCTGCGACGCAGGCGGTGAGTGCGAGCTGCAGGACATGACCTTCAAATACGGCGCTGCGGAATCGAAATACGTCGAAATCAAGCAACACCGTGAAGAGCAGCAGTGGTCTCCGGTGGTCTTCTTTGACCGTCCGCGCTGCATCCTCTGTTACCGTTGCGTTCGCGTCTGCGGCGAAGGCATGGATGTCTGGGCGCTCGGCATCCAAAACCGCGGGGTTGGCGCTGTCATCGCGCCGAATGGCCAGGACCATCTGGAATGCGAAGAGTGCGGCATGTGCATTGACATCTGTCCGGTCGGCGCGCTCACCTCCGGCACCTACCGCTATAAGACGCGCCCGTGGGAGATGACCCACGTCGCCACCATCTGTACGCACTGCGGCGATGGCTGCAAGACCACTCTGGGCACGCGCCGCTCCAATGATGGAATGGAAATTGTACGCGGAGACAACCGCGACAAGAGCGGCATCAATGGCGATTTTCTCTGCATCAAAGGTCGCTACGCGTTCGATTTCGCCAACCGCACCGAGCGCCTGACCAAACCTCTCGTCCGCCAGGCCGACGGCAAGTTCAGGGAAGTTTCGTGGGACGAAGCCATTAATTTTGCCGCGAAAAGACTGCGCGAGGTCCGTGACGCAAAGGGCGGACAGGCAATCGGGGTCATCGGCTCGAACCGCACCACGAACGAAGAAAACTACCTGCTGCAAAAGTTCGCGCGCACAGTCCTCGGTACCAATAATATTGATCATCACCGCACGGCGGATTATGTCTCCTTCGCTGCTGCGCTTGCCGGCAAGCAAGACCGCACCGCCTCTTTGCGCGATACGGCAACTGCTCCGGCCATCCTGCTATTGGGCAATGATCCGACAGAGCAGCACCCTGCGCTTGCCTGGAACCTGCGCAGCAATGTCCGTCTGAACCGGGCGCGCGTTTACATCGCCAATCATCAGGAAATCAAGCTGCGCCGTCAGGCGAAGCAGTTCCTGCAAATTCCGCACGACGGCTACGCTTCGCTGGTGCAGTATCTCGCTGGAGACGACACAGCCATTACTGCCAATGAGCAGACTGCGGCCTTCCGCGAAACCATTCGCAAGGAAGACTCGCTGCTGATCATCTTTGGCTCAGAGTTCCGCGGACGTGACATCCAGGCGATTGTTGACTTCGGGCTTTCACTGCCAAACACGAAGTTTGCGCTACTCGGCGATTACGTCAACTCACGCGGCGCGGCAGATATGGGCCTTCTGCCTGACTATCTGCCAGGATACGTTCCGGTCTCGAACGCTGCCCAATTTGCAGAAGAATACGGCGCGACCCTGCCCTCGGTCCCGGGCCTCGATCTGTTGCAGATGTTTGACGCGGCCAAGAGCGGTGATCTTGCGGCGCTCTATATTGTTGGCTCGAACCCTGTCGCCCGCTACAACATAGATCCGGCAACACTGCGGAACACTTTCCTTGTAGTTCAGGAGATGTTCCTGACCGATACCGCGCAGCTGGCTGATGTGGTCTTTCCTGCAGCCAATCTTTACGAGAAGGCAGGAACGGTCACCAATACTTATGGCGATATTCAGTTGGTCAAGAAAGCCGCAGACAAGGCCGGAACACGTCCTGATTTTGAGCTGATTGTCCGCCTTGCCGACCGTATGGGCGCAGACCCGAAAAAGCTGGTCCCGTTTGGGCGCGGCGTTCGCGCAGACATGGGGCAGACGCGCGGCGCACAGGCAGGCGAGGCCGACCGCCACAGCGTATGGCTGGCGGCGCATGGTCTTGAGCCAAAGCTCAGCCCGTTCGATCCATTTGCAACACTGGATGAAATCCAGCGGCTGGTGCCAAGTTATAGCTTCTCGCGTCTGGAACTGTTGGCAGGAAGCGACCAGCACGCGAAGTCTGATCTGGTGCAGATTGCGTCTGTTCCGGCGCGGCGCGACCTGGTGCTGCCTGCGGAAGATAATCTCTTCACGTCAGGAACGCTGGGCCGTTACAGCGACAAGCTGAAAGAAGTACTGGAAACACACACAACGCCAAAGCCAATTGAGGCAGCGGCGGATTAGTGCGGGTAGAAGCATCGGCTTTCAGGCCGATGAATAAAGGCAAGGCACCAAAGGGGCTTCAGCCCCGGCCAAAAAGAATTTTCTGGAAGGCCTGATGGAAGCAAGTATCTGGATTTTTCTGCTGTTAAGCGTGCTGAAGGTCGCCGTTGTCACGGTGATTCTGCTGACAGCGGTGGCATATACCGTATTGCTGGAGCGCAAGGTCGTGGGGCGTATCCAGAACCGCTGGGGACCCAGCCGCGTTGGCCCCTTCGGGTTGTTGCAGCCCCTGGCCGACGGCATCAAGCTCTTTCTGAAAGAAGACCTGATGCCCTCCAATGTTTATAAGCCGCTCTATATCATCGCGCCAATGATCGCGCTCACTTGCGCGCTTATCTCGATTGGCGTGGTGCCCTTTGGCAAGGAAATCTACGTCAAGGGCGTAGACCTTTTCCAGATCTCTGACATCAATATCGGGCTGCTGGTCATTCTCGGGGTCACCTCGGTGGGTGTTTATGGCATCGCGCTTTCCGGATGGTCGTCGAACAGTAAATATTCGCTGCTTGGCTCTCTCCGCTCAAGCGCCCAGCTTGTGAGCTATGAACTGGCCCTGGGGCTTTCGCTGGTCGGGGTCGTGCTGCGCGCCGGTTCCTTCCGTCTGCGCGATATCGTGGACATCCAGGCAACGCACGGCATTCTTTCATGGAATGTCTTTGGCGGACTGCAATTTGTTGCCTTCCTTATCTATCTGATGGCGGCCTATGCGGAAACAAACCGCGCGCCCTTCGATCTGCCCGAAGCAGAAAGCGAACTCACTGCCGGATATCACACTGAATACAGTTCGATGAAGTTCGCCATGTTCTTCATGGCCGAATACGCGAACATGATTACCGTAAGCTGTGTGGCCACTCTGCTCTTTCTTGGTGGATGGTCCAGCCCCTTCGGCAGTCTTCTGCCTGCATGGGGAGGTCCCGTCGTCCAGGCGCTGCTTCCGGTCTTCTGGTTCGTGGTCAAGGTGTTTTTCTTCCTGTTTCTTTATATCTGGGTGCGCGGAACGCTTCCGCGCTTCCGTTATGACCAACTGATGGGCTTTGGCTGGAAGTTCCTGCTGCCCGTTGCAATTCTCAATATTATTGCGACAAGTCTGTGGCTGGCTTATCGCGCTTAGAAGTGAATAAAACAAGGTTGTCCCAGGTCTTGAAAAGACCTGGGTTGAACAAACTACTCCAAACGACATGCACTTAGCTTTATTTTTCATCTTCGGGGGGCTGTGCATTGCAGGAGCATTGAATCTTCTGCTGCAACGGCATCCTATCAACAGCGCGCTGTCGCTCATCGTTGTCATGACTTCGCTCGCAGTGTTGTATTTGCTGCTTGGGGCTGAATTCCTCGCCGCCGCGCAGGTCATCGTCTACTCCGGCGCAATCATGGTGCTCTTTACATTCGTCATCATGCTCTTAAACGCCGGACGCGAAGAAACAACCCACGGCAGCAAGGCCGCCTATATTGTCGGCTTTCCAGGAGCGGCGGCCATTCTCGGCGTGCTGGCTTACATCTTCCTGAAGCAAAGCGACAATCTCGGAACAGCAAAACTCGGCGAATATCTTGTCACTACGCACGACCTCAGTCGCGTGCTCTTCCGCGATCTGCTGCTGCCATTTGAAGTCACCTCGGTGCTGATTCTGATTGCGATTCTGGGCGCTGTGGCGCTCGCAAGAAAGGGGCACGAATAGCATGGTCCCCATCTCCTATTACCTGGTTCTGAGCGCGATTCTCTTTTCTATTGGCGTCGGAGCATTTCTCATCAAGCGCAACATCATCACCGTTTTTATGTCCATTGAGCTGATGCTGAATGCCGTGAACCTCACTTTCGTTGCCTTCGCCCACCAGTGGCGGCATGTCAGCGGACAGATATTTGTCTTCTTCGTCATGGTGGTGGCTGCAGCCGAGGCCGCTGTAGGACTGGCGATCATCATCGCCATCTTCCGCACCCGCAACACACTCAACGTTGACCAAGTGGATTTGATGAAACTATGACCAGTTCCCTCCATCTCTGGCTGATTCCGATCGTCCCTTTCGCCGGATTTCTGGTGAACGGTCTTCTGGGCCGCCGCTTTCCTAAAGCGCTGGTAACAGCCGTGGCCTGGATTGCCACGCTCATTCCCTTTATCCAGGTGTTGACTATCGCCGCGCGCTTCAGCTCGCTGACGCTTCCATATACCGAGAATCTCGGCTACTGGATTGCCGCTGGCAATTTCCATGCTGATTTCGCCTTTGCGCTCGACCAGCTCACGCTCATCATGCTGCTTGTGGTCTCGGGTGTCGGCTTCGTCATCCATATCTACTCCGCCGGTTACATGGCGGAAGAGGATGGATACTGGCGCTTTTTCGCCTACCTGAATCTCTTCATGTTCTTCATGCTGACGCTGGTCCTGGCGGAAAACTTCCTGCTCATGTTTGTGGGATGGGAGGGCGTGGGCCTCGCGTCATACCTGCTGATTGGCTACTACTTTGACCGCGATTCCGCGGCCAATGCAGGCAAGAAAGCATTTGTCGTCAACCGCATCGGCGATTTTGGCTTCCTGATTGCGCTCTTCCTGCTCATCGCCCACTTCGGCACCTTGAGCTTCAACGGCATCTTCTCGCAGATTGCGCAGCACCCCGAATGGCAGGGCGGGGGCCTGACCGCGATTGCACTCTTCCTCGTCCTTGGCGCTACCGGCAAATCGGCCCAGATTCCTCTCTACGTCTGGCTGCCCGATGCGATGGAAGGCCCGACGCCTGTCTCAGCTCTGATTCACGCAGCGACGATGGTCACTGCTGGCGTTTACATGGTCACCCGCTCACACGTCATCTTTGACCGCTCGCCGTTTGCTCTCACAACGATTGCAATTATCGGCGCTGCGACGGCGCTTTTCGCCGCAACGATCGGCCTTGTCCAGACGGACATCAAGCGCGTGCTCGCCTACTCTACGGTTTCGCAGCTTGGATACATGTTCCTGGCCTGCGGAGTCACTGCGTACTCCGCCGGAATCTTCCACCTGCTCACCCACGCCTTCTTTAAAGCGCTGCTCTTCCTCGCGGCTGGTTCTGTCATTCATGCCTTGAGCGGCGAGCAGGACATGCGCGTCATGGGCGGGCTGCGTAAAAAGATTCCCATTACTTTCTGGACGATGACTGCCGCTGTCTTCGCCATTGCTGGTTTTCCGCCCTTTGCCGGGTTCTTCAGCAAGGACGAGATTCTCTATCAGGCATTCATTTCACCGAGTGGCGCAGGGAAAATTCTCTGGTTTGTTGGCCTTCTCACCGCTGGATTGACGTCTTTCTATATGTTTCGCCTGTGGTATCTGACATTCTTCAGAGAAAGCCGCGCGCATGAAGCTGCTGCGTACACATCTGTACCGGGTCACCACGCAGAAAAAGAAGAGCACAAGCATCCTGTACATGAAAGCCCTGCCGTGATGACCATTCCGCTCATCATCCTCGCCATTCTTTCCGTCATCGGCGGATGGGTCGGCGTTCCGGCTGCGCTCGGCGGACAC
>DASRBV010000287.1:0-6380 GCA_035653455.1 Pseudacidobacterium sp.
TAATCCTACCGGCGGACGGCCGTTCTCGCCCTTCGGATCATGCGGCCGCACCATCGCCTCCAGCTCGCTCCACGGCACCACCCGCTCCATCTGCTCGAGAAACAACTCCCGCCGCGTCTTCCGTCCATACTTCTCAAAGCCGGTCTGCGATGCCAATGTCTGCTGCCGCACGTGCTCTGAAGCCTCCACCTACAAACTTATCCAATCAGATTGTGGATCGCAGAGTTTTTCAGAGATCCCCTAGAGCGTGTTTCATAAACACCGCCTCATTGTGATCCAGAAGCAGGCGATGTAGAAGAAGGCGCAGTAAGTGGAGAGCAAATGTTCATGACGAACCAGCAATCGGCGGAACTGACCCGGGCCAGGCATTGGTTCGTTCCACGATCCAGCGCCGCTTGTATCGCCGCATCTTTCGTCCGTCGTAGTAGCGCTTCCGCTTGTTGTTTTTCCGGTAGGGCGCGATCAGTTCGATAGCCCGTTTCTTCAACCGCTCGCGCAACGGATCGGAGTCATATCCGGCATCGGCGATTACCCGTTTGGGCTTTTGCCGCGGCCGGCCTTTTGCGCGCGGGACACGGACTTCTTTGAGCGTGGCTTCCGCAAGCGTAACTTCTGCCGGAGAGGCACTTTCCAGCCGAACTCCCAGCGGAAGACCTTGACCGTCGACCAGTACCATCCACTTCGTTCCCTTGCCGCGCTTGGTTTTACCGACTGCTTCGCCCCCTTTTTGGCCGGGGCAAAGCTGCCATCCAGGAACGCCTCGTCCCATTTGAGCAGGCCTTCTGCATCGAGCGCACCGAGCAGAGCGCGCCATGCATCCAGCCAGACACCCTCGTCCTGCCACTGTTTCAGCCGTCGCCAGCAGGTTGCCGGCGAGGGAAACTCGTCGGGAAGAAATCGCCAAGCCGCTCCCGTTTGCAGAATCCACAGAATGCCCTCGAAACAAGCCCGATTCGATGCCCATGGCCGGCCTCGGTTGTCCTTCCTGCGCCGTCCTTCCGGCAACAACGGCGCAATCAACTCCCACTGTTCATCCGTCACCAGCCTCTGCCGCTTCTTCATGGCAGAAGTTCAACAATCCAACCGCCTCAAACGGAAGTACCTGCCTTGAGGCCGAACCTATTTATGAAACAATGCTCTAATTCTCAAAACGTTGTTCCGGAACAGGCTTCCCGCTCTCAACCCAGGCGGCATAGATCAAATCGCGCAACATGCTCGCTCCGGCAGCGATACGCTCTGCGGTAAACTGCTTGCCTTCCTGCGTGCCTGCGCCATCAAATGCGCCCGTCTTGTCCAGTTGATAGACCTTCTCAACATATGTGGATGAGTGCCGCAGATAGGCCAAATAATCATCGAACTCATCACCCACTGCATGCAGAGGCACAACCAGCGGCTTTACGTCGGCTTCCCTGATGTTTGCATCCACGTAAATGCCTTCAAACTTCCAGTGGATTTTATGCTCGGTGGTGTATCCATTGGGATTCTCTTTGCCAACCCATCCGTTGTAATTCACAGTCGTGTGCAAAGGTTGCGCGCCATCGCCTACATAGTGGCCCAGCCATCCGGCATAGAAAAGGACGGCGGCCTCGACCGGCTTTGTGTCCTGATGCTTCGCGCCCAGACTGCGATACTCGCGCATCGCCGCCTTCAGCCGCTCCCACACTTCATTGGTGATGTATGGCTGAAATCCGATGTGCTCAGGACGCAGATCGCGCGCCTGTGCCGGATGGGTAATGGAAGCAGCATAGGCAGCGGCAATAAATTCGTAACGTCGCCGCGGCAGCGGATTGATCATATCTGCCAACTCCAGGTCCATGTAGTGATCGGGGGCCTGCATAGCGTTCAGCTCCGGCTCCGCAGGAGAACGCCAGCGGTCCGGCTCAGGCCCAAGATACTCAATCTCATCCACAGCCGCCTGGCTGCGCAGAAATGCAGGCACGTCGGCAGGCAGCATTTCCACGGCTATGCGGTTGACCAGGCGATGGCCCGTATTGCCCCATCCAAAGGACGGCGGCACTGCGATAAGAGGCAGCAAAACAGCAACAGCACAACGGCAGAAAAGAAGAGAAGCGGTTGGTTTCATCACAGTGAGTATAAACAGACGGCCACCTGTTGGAGTTGCTGACAACACCTCGCCCCGTCGTTAGAGGCATGGGATTCTCACCAGTATTGAGGAAAATACAAATACCGCTTGCTCACATACCTGGTGCTCCCCATCTCGCAAAGATGGAAGAAAGACGCTTATGCCGCGGCTGCGTCTAAACAACAGTATTCTGTAGGTATGCACGTGCGCGTCCTGTTGTTTGGTGTCCTCAGGGACCTCCTTCCGGAACCAATCGAATCGCTGGAAATGCCTGCCGGGTCCACAGTCGCCACAGTGCTCGAGCATTTTCGTGCGCGCGGCCCACAGCACTGCAGGCTCTGGGAATCGCTCGCCGTGGCCGTAAACCAGCAGTACGCGGCACCGTCGCATCCGCTCGCCGAAGGCGATGAAGTAGCGCTGCTCCCCCCGGTCAGCGGAGGTAACCTTTCCACGCACGTTGCTCTTGTCCGCGCACCCATCCAGGCCGACGCGCTCATCAGCCGCCTCAAGCAGGGCGAAGACGGCGCGGTGGTCGTTTTTGACGGCATTGTGCGCAACAATACACGCGGACGCCGCACCCTCTATCTCGTCTACGAGGCCTATGAGGAGATGGCGCTCAAACAGATGCAGTCCCTCGCGCAGGAAGCACTCACGCGCTTTCCCGTGCGCGATGTGTTGCTCGTCCACCGCCTGGGCAAACTCGAAGTAGGCGAAACCAGCGTGTTGATTGCCGTGGCCTCCGCGCATCGTCCCGCGGCCTTTGACGCCTGCCGCTGGCTCATTGACACGCTCAAGAAGACCGTCCCTGTCTGGAAGAAGGAGCACTTTGAAGACGGCGTCGTCTGGGCCGACGGCGAACCATTTCCCGAAGAACTGCGAGGGCCGGTTGTATCATGAAGTCTCTGGCCGTCATCGCGCTGCTTTTTCTGGGGCCTGCTCTGCGCGCGCAGAACATCCCGCCCATCCGCGTAGACGTGCGCCTGGTCAATGTCTTCGTCAATGTAACGGATGCCAACGGCTCTCCGGTTGGCGGACTCACCAAAGACGATTTCACCATCGCCGAGGACGGCCATCCGCAAAAAATTGCCGTCTTTGAAAAGCAGGCCAACATGCCGCTTTCCATTGTGCTGGCCATTGATACCAGCGGCAGCGTCAACAAAGACCTGTCCGTTGAAAAACGCGCCGCGCACAATTTTGTGCATTCCCTCTTACGCGCGCAGGACAATCTCGACCTGATTGAGTTCTCCGATGACGTCCGCGAAGTCGTCCCCTTCACCAACAGACTCAGCAGGATTGACAGCGGCATCGAGAACCTGCGACCCGGCCCTGCAACCGCGCTCTATGACGCCGTGTATCTCTCGGCACAGAACCTCGCCAACCGGCCGGGACGCAAAGTGCTTGTGCTGATCTCTGACGGCGGCAACACCGTCAAAGGCGTAGATTACGCCGACGCGCTCGAACAGGCCGTGCGCTCGGAAACGATGGTCTACAGCATCATTGATGTTCCCATTGAAGCCGACGCCGGGCGCGACACCGGCGGCGAACACGCCATGATCACGCTCTCGCAGGAAACGGGCGGCAAATATTTCTACGCCGACGCGGCCCATCTCGCAGACGCCTTTCAAAAGGTCTCCGATGATCTGCGCACGCAATACCTGCTTGCCTATTATCCTGAACATCGCCGCACAGACTCCGACTTCCGCACCATCACCGTCACCGTCAGGCAGCCACCCACCGCGCATTACACCGTGCGCCACCGCACCGGATACTATGCCAGCCCCGGCCAGTAGATACAATAATGAAGGTATGTCCCCCTCTTACTCCCGCAGAAAGCAAAAGACTCCACCTCCCGGAGAAACCGGACAGGAAGCGCTCTATCTCCGCTTTCTGAGCGAAAAACAGGTGCCCGTGGCCATTAAACTGCGCGACGGCGAGACCGTCACAGGATGGATCGAATACTTCGATGACCGCATGGTACGCCTCACGCGCGAAGGCAAACCCAATCTCTTCATCTATAAGCAGCATATCCGCACCATTACGGAACAGACAGGCCGTCATGCTGCGCGGAACCGCGGCGCGCGAAAGGCGGACGAACTTGAAAATCCTGCATTGGGAGAACAGAAGTGAAGCCATTGCCGCCGGGTGTTTTTCTGGAGTTTGCCGCTCCCGCTGCTGAAATCGCGCTCGAAGCCGGAGCGCTCATTCGCGATTTTTACCATCGCGGAGTCGCCACAGAATACAAAGGCGATGTGGACCTTGTCACCGAGGCCGACCGCGCTTCAGAAAAACTCATCGTTGAGCGCCTTCGGAAACAGTTCCCCACTCATGGCATCTACGGCGAAGAGGGCACCCGCGACAACATTGACCGCGAATACCGCTGGTACGTAGACCCCCTCGACGGCACCACCAATTTCGCGCATGGTTTCCCGGTCTTCTGCGTTTCGCTTGGACTCGAGCATCGCCCCAAAGGTCTCGCCCCGGACGCCGACGGCGTCCTGACGGCGGGTGTAGTGTACGACCCCACCCGCGATGAGTTGTTTGTTGCAGAAAAAGGTAAAGGTGCCTATCTCAACGGGGAAAAAATCCACGTATCGCGCGTGAACGATCTGGCCGAATGCCTCATGGCGACGGGTTTTCCCAGCCGCAAACGTCACGAAAACCCAAATGTCCACTTCTATCAGCAGGTCACCCTGCGCTCCCATGGCGTCCGCCGTGCCGGGTCTGCCGCTCTCGACCTCGCCTACACCGCCTGCGGACGCTTTGATGGATATTGGGAGTTCAATCTGAATCCATGGGACACTTCCGCCGGAACTCTGCTCGTACTTGAAGCCGGAGGCACCGTCACAACCTTCGATGGCGGCCCCTTCCGGCTGAATAGTAAAGAAGTGCTGGCAACCAACGCCCTCATTCTGAACGAAGTCATCCACCTCTTTCAGGACATGTTCGCAGGCCGCAATCTCGATCCGGTCCTTACCCCGAGAGAGTTTGCTCAGCGCCGCGCTGAACGGGGCAGATAGACACAGCACATCTCCTAAATCAAAAGCCAGCTGCCCCATGTCTCGCAGAGACATGGGCTTCTCATCCTCCAGCGCCATTCAGTTTCAGCAAAATCGGCACGAAGCATGTCTGTCTGAAGGCCACTCCCTGCTACAATTATTTTTAATCACCCACATCCGGAGAAGGCTTTCATGGCTTATGTAATCGCGGAACCCTGTATCGGCACGAAAGACACGGCCTGCGTGGATGCGTGCCCGGTAGACTGCATCCACCCCAAGAAGGACGAGGCCCCTCACGCCGACCAGCCCCAGCTTTATATTGATCCCGTAGAGTGCATTGATTGCGGCGCCTGCGTTCCCGTGTGCCCTGTCTCGGCCATCTTTGCCGCCGACGATCTGCCTGAAAAGTGGCAGGACTACGCCCAGAAGAACGCCAGCTACTACGGCCGCTAGCATTGGGTCCAGATGCGACTACAGCGCGCAGCTTCGGCTGCGCGTTTGTGTCTTGACCCTTTTCGGCGACATCTTCTACAGTGCCCCGGTTCATTCGGCTCAGTTCATAGGAATTGTTTATCAACGCATGGCCTGAAGAACAGCAATCTCCGGCCAGCACCCGCTCTCAAAACGGTCTGACGAGCGCGCCGACAACGTCAACACCAACGCCCCCACCCCTCCTGGGAATTTCTGTTGCACATCAGCCGGGAGAAAACACCGGCCCCCTGAAGGTAAGGGATGAGCGAGAATTCAAATCTTAGACCTTCAACCACCCACGGAATCCGCGCGCAGCATAATAAGATTCCGCCCCATTGTGATAGAGAAAAACCATATCGAAACGGCGGTCGCAAAACAGGGCCCCTCCCAGCTTCCTGATATTCGCAGGCGTCTTTACCCAACTCGACGTTTTCGTGTCGAACTCGCCCAGTGTTTGCAATTCCCGGTATTGTTCTTCCGTCAGAATCTCAATGCCCATAGCGGCCGCCATATCTACGGCACTGTCCCTGGGTTTATGCTCTTTTCGTGATTCCAGTGCCTCACGGTCATAGCAGATGCTTCTGCGCCCTTTAGGACTCTCCGCCGAACAGTCATAAAAAATGTACTCGCCTGTCTTCTTATCACGGCCAACGATGTCCGGCTCGCCGCCCGTCCTTTCCATCTCGAAGAGCGGCCACAGCTTTTCAGGACGGTCCTCCAGCCTCCTCTGCACATCGGCCCATACAATGCCTTTATGCCGGCCCATGTTCTTTTCAAAACGGGCCTTGAGGGTTTTAAGGATCTCTTCGCGTTGCTTTTCTGTAAGGTTC
>DASRBV010000288.1:0-2571 GCA_035653455.1 Pseudacidobacterium sp.
CAATTAAGTGCAAGAAGGGCCAGCAGTTTAAATCATCGTTGAGCTGACTTTCTATGTGGATTCTTACCTTCTTAGGTTTCGGGATGGCCTGTGCGGTCTGGGTACTCTTTATCCAGATACGCGCGCGTAAATTGCGTTCTGCCGACTGGGATGCGCTGGTCGCCGGGATACAGCCGATGCATATGCGCGGGCTTGAACTGGTCGCCCTGGACTATCTCAACCCCGAACGTAGACAGCTTAAGCTGGAACCCGCGGAGATCTGGGGACTGGTAGGCGGTACCGAGGGTCTCCGGCGCATGGAGCACAATGCCGACCTGATCATCGCCCTGGCCGCCTATGTGCGCCGCTGGAATTACGAGGAATCGGTCATCGTGGCGGAACGCATCCGGCATGATGCAGTTCAGATGAAACGCGCTTTGCGAGGCATCCGTAAGGCCGGTCTTGTGGGCAAGAGCCAGGTCCGGGTACCGTTCTACATCCACCAGGCTGCGGCGGCTTATTACCTGATGACGAAGCGACTGTTAAATCTCTACCAGGCCAATCAGTATCTGCTTTATCCCAGGTTGGCTGAAGCTCTGTAGAGTTTTTTGAGAGAAAGATTGAGGCATGGTCTTAAGGCCATGCCTCTTCGTGTTTTATGGCGTTTTTTGCAGTGGGCCTGCTCAGTGGGCCGGTTCTATGTCCACAATCTCCAGCTCTAATCCGCCAAATTCAGGGTGTTCGTTTTCCCGCAGTTTATAGGCAAGGTGGATGACGCTGCCTTCCTGAAGGGCCAATTGTTGTATGCGTTCGGCCCAGTGCCAGCCGATGGCGGGAAACATAATGGCACGCGGCCCCTGTGCCAGATGCAGACGGGCATGGCGCTCCCTGAAAAAGCGGGGAGCGGCCGCCAGACGGACATTCTGCGCGGCAAAGACAGGTTCTTCATTGCCCAGGCCGCAGGGTTCCATGCGCCGCAGCCAGGTGAAGAGCGCGGGCGTAATGCGGTCGAGCGGCAAAAGGGCCTGAATGGTCAACGGCGTTCCGAGATCGTCCTCGCGCAGATGGGCCAGAGCGTAGGACTCCAGGCGGCGGCGAAGCTCGGGGATTTTTTCTGAGGGAAGGGAAAAGCCGACTGCATGCGCATGTCCACCAAAGCGGGTGAAGAGGTCATGGCAGCTTTCGATGGCATTGAGCAGGTGAAAACCAGGGATGGAGCGGCCAGAACCGTGGGCTTCGTCATTCTCCCGAGTAACTACAAGCGCGGGTTTTCCGGTCTGGTCTACGATGCGTGAGGCGAGGATGCCGATGATGCCGCGGTGCCAGCCGTCACCATCCATCACAATGCAGCGTGCCTGCTGAAACGCTTCTTCTTTCAGGCGCTCTATTATCTGTGCCAGGATTGCGGCTTCCGCAGCACGACGCTCGGTGTTGAGCCGTTCCAGCTTTTCGGCCAACTGCCGCGCGCGCTGTGGTTCGCGTGTTGTAAACAACTCAACGACGTCCGAGGCGATGTCCATGCGTCCGGCGGCATTGATGCGGGGCGCGATGCGAAAGGCAATATCGGTGGGGGTCAATCTGCGCAATGCCGGGTCGAGGTTTGCAGTCAACATCAGATGGCGCAGTCCGGCATTTACCGGACGACGCAAACCATCCAACCCTAAGGCAACAAACGTGCGGTTTTCCCCCAGCAGCGGGACGGCATCAGCCACAGTGGCAATGGCCAGAATCTTTAAGAAAGAAGGAAGAATCTTTGTCCGGGCGCGTTCGGCGTCGCGTGCTTCCAGAAGGGCCTGGGCCAGTTTGAAGGCGACACCTGCTCCACAAAGATGTTTGCAGGGGTAAGCGCAATCCGGCTGATTGGGATTGAGCACAGCCAGCGCCCTGGGGACGCTTTTCTCCGGCAGGTGATGGTCGGTAACAATCAGATCAAGACCCAGGACTTCGGCCGCCTCAGCAGCCGCGAAGGCGCGAATGCCGGTATCTACGCTGATGACCAAGCGGATGCCCTCGGCCGCTGCATCGGCCAGGCGATCATCGCGCATACCATAGCCTTCGCGCAGACGATGAGGGATATGAAAACGCGCCAGGCCACCCAGCATTTCTATTGCTGTTTTCAGAAGAATGGTTGCGGTAGTGCCGTCTACGTCATAGTCGCCATAGATGAGGACCGGTTCGCGGCGCTCGATTGCCTGCCGGATGCGAGTTACGGCGGCGGACATGCCGAGCATGGCATAGGGATCATGCAGGTCGCTTAGCTGAGGGTTGAGAAAATGGGCAACTTCCTGGCTGGACCGTACACCGCGGGCGATCAATAACTCGGCGACGATGAGTGGAATGCTGGCTGAGCGCGCCAACTCCGCTGCTTCCGCAGGGTCGGTTTCAGGGTAAATCCAGCGCTTGTGCTTTGTGCGGGACAGACCCGGCGGCTGGGTACTCTGGATGGATTCAATGGCTGCGCCAGCGCTCACAGCTACTCGTCTTCATCCTCGTTCTGTTCAAAAACGATGTCGCCAAAGTCTTCCACCGATTCAAGCAGGCGCTGATAACGGTCGTACCAGGCTGTAGAAGACTCATGGAGGAAGGCCACTC
>DASRBV010000289.1:0-5688 GCA_035653455.1 Pseudacidobacterium sp.
CGCGCAGGTTGGCCAAGATAAACATTGCCGATGTCGGCCTCATCTACTTTGCCCTGAACGTAGACCTGCGTAGTGTCGCCAAGTGTCATGACCAATGTCGCCGTGGAACCGAGCACAAGAATAGAGCTGACCGCATCGCCAATTTCAACATCGCGCGAGAGCACCACGCCATCCATAGGAGAAACCAGGGTGGTATAGCTGAGTTGTTCGTTCAACTGTTCCAGACTGGCCTGGGCCTGCTGCACTTGTGCTTCGGCCTGCTTCAGTTTGGCGTCATCCACACTGATTTGCGCTACAGCGGCATCGCGCTTATTGGCAGCGGCCACATAGTTGCGTTGGGCGTCATCAAGTACCTGTTGCGAAACAATGCCGTCCTTCTGCATGGCCACGTTGCGCTCATAGGTGGACTTGTACATGGGGAGATCAGGGGCGGCAGCGTTGACCCGGTCTTGCGCGATATTGGCCTGATAGGTAACAACATTGGCCTGCGCGGCGGAAAGTTGCGCCTTCTGCGCCGCAACTTGTGCAAGGATTTCCTGCTGGTCAAGCTGAGCAAGTACTTGTCCTTTATGGACGTGCTGATTGATATCTACAAAGAGTTTTTCAACAATACCGCTGGCCTTTGATTTAAGTTCAACTTTCGTGATGGGTTGGATTTTTCCTGTAGCGACGACGCTTTTCGCAATGTCGCTGCGTGTGGCTTTGGCAAGGCGGCCCGGTTCGATTTTTGCTCCACTGCCACGCGCCACTGCGACGGCCGCAACCAAAATAATCACTATGGCTGCGGAGATTCCACCCCAGAGCCACCACTTTTTCTTCTTCCGTTGCGCCGCCATAGAACACACTCCCGCTCATTGGACTCAGTGGCGGCCTGTTTCGTACTCCCGCCGAATGGTGTATACGCATCGGGAAGAGGAGTGGTTCCCGTGACGGGGCGCAGGGCACAGGGACCCCGGACGCATGTGCCGGAAAGACCTGGATCAAGCCAGCTTCTTCAGCGTCCTCTGTCCCTGATGTATTCCCTGGGTCTTTGAAACCTGTGACTGTGCTCTGAAATTGATAGACTCAGAAAAAAATGTCTGGTCTTCCGCTTTTCCGGTTTGTTTCCATTGCCATGTTGATTCTGGCGAACGGGTTCTTCGTGGCTGCCGAATTTGCCATCGTCAGCTTGCGCGAGACCCGGGTGGAGCAACTTATTGCACAGCGGCGTCCGGGCGCGCGCATTGTCCGGCGGTTGCAGCAGAATCTGGGAGACTTTTTACCTGCGGTCCAATTTGGCGTTACACTTTGCAGCCTGGCACTGGGCTGGATTGGCGAGCCGGTAGTCGCCGCGCTCTTCCAGGAATGGCTGACTGGGGTCCCCCATGCGGCTGTGTACGCACATGTGATTGCCGTCCCGGTGGCCTTTGCCCTGATTACCTATTTCCATGTTCTCCTGGGCGAGCTTGTTCCAAAATCATTAGCGCTTCGCAAGATAGACCAGATGGCGCTCGGCGTGGCTGGCCCAATGGACGCCTTTATCCGTGTAACGCGGCCTGCCGTCCGCCTCATGAACCGCTCAGCATCGCTCGTGCTCAAGCTTTTCCATGCGCCCATGGCACATGAGTCGTCCGTGCATTCGCCCGAAGAGTTAAAGCTGGTGGCCACTGCGGCGCGGCGGTCAGGCGTTCTGCCTGAGTTTCAGGAATCGCTGATCCATCGTGTGGTGGAAGGAAACGAGATTGCCGCCCGTGAGATCATGACGCCCCGGCAGCGCATTTTTTCGCTTCCGGCGGACATGCTCATCGAAGAGGCCAGTGCGCGGATCATCGAAGAGCAGCACTCGCGTATTCCGGTTTACGATCCGGCGCGCGGGCACGACTACATTATTGGAGTCATCTATTCCAAAGACATTTCGCGGCTGATGCACTTTCGCGCGATGGCCCGCACGCGCTTTGCTGATGCACCTTTTTCTGAATTGCGCCTGCGCCAGGTGATGCGCGAAGTGCTGGTCGTGCCGGAAACAAAGCCCGTGCTCGACCTGCTGCGCGAGTTCCAGCAGCGTCGCCGCCATCTCGCCATCGTGGTGGATGAGTTTGGGACAACCGTCGGTCTCGTGACGGTAGAAGATGCCATCGAGCAATTGATCGGCGAAGTGGAAGATGAATTCGACGTGGCTGCGCGCAAACCGCTTACCTCAGCAAGTGGAGGGGTGGTGCTCGATGGAAGCGTCAATCTGCGCGACCTGGAAACACAGATGAACTGGCACCTTCCGCGCGATGCCGGAGTAGAAACGCTGGCCGGATTTTTGCTCACCCGCCTCGGCAAGATCCCCAAAAGCGGCGAATCAATTGAGTATGAAGGGCGCAGAATTACGGTCGCTGAGATGAGCGGACACCGCATCAGCAAAGTGCTGGTGGAAAACATTGCGCAGGAGCCCGTCTCCTGATGCGGATTTTGCGCTCGCTTCTCTTTCGTCTCGCGTATACCGTCCCTGTCCTCTGGCTGGTGGTCTCGCTTGTGTTCCTGTTGATCCACCTTGTTCCCGGCGATCCGGTCGAGCAGATGCTGGGCGAAGGTGCGCGTGCACAGGACATTGCCGCATTACGTCACGCCTATGGGCTTGACGTCCCCATTCAGACGCAGTATGTCCGGTATTGGCGCAGCGTTCTGCATGGTGACCTGGGCCATTCTCTGCGGCTCAATGATTCGGTCACGCATCTGGTATTGACCCGCTATCCCTATACGCTGGAGCTGACGGTTGCCGCGCTCATAATTGCGGTCCTTCTTTCGGTTCCTGCGGGCATTGCCGCCGCATTGCACCGCGCGCGCTGGCAGGACAATGTTGTAGGCGTGCTCAGCCTGTTCGGGCTTTCATTTCCAGTCTTCGCCTCCGGGCCAATCCTGATTCTGCTGGTTTCGATCAAGCTTGGATGGCTGCCGGTAAGCGGTGCTGGCGGATGGGACCATCTTGTGCTGCCGGCCTTCACCATGGGCGCTGCTCTTGCTGCAATTCTCACCCGCATGGTGCGCACGGCGATGCTCGAAGAACTGGGGCAGGACTATATCCGAACTGCACGCGCCAAAGGTCTGCCTGAGCGCACCGTTGTCTACAAACACGCATTGCGCAATGCCATGGTTCCTGTGCTAACGCTGATTGGGTTACAGTTTGGCGCGCTCCTTGCCGGTGCCATTGTGACAGAGACAATCTTCAGCTGGCCGGGAATTGGCCGCCTGACCATCTCAGCCATTTCCAACCGCGATTACGCCCTCGTGCAGGGTTGCATCCTGGCAGTGGGACTGACTTATATCTTTGTGAATCTTGCAACGGATTTGGTGTATATGGTGGTGAATCCGCGAATTCGCAATTGATTTACCCCACGGCCTTTAAAGAATCGTGAGTAGCTTTGGTTGGATCTTTTCGGTGTCAATTTCCAATCGTCCCAGCGACACCGGCAGCGAAAATCTTCTCGGCCCGGCGCTTCCCGGATTGAAATAAAGCACGCCTTTCTTTGTCTCAATCAGCGGCTGGTGTGAATGTCCGCTGATGACGACCTGGATGCCCGCGGCAACTGGATCAAGATCGAGTCTATGAACATCGTGGAGCATATAAATACTGACCCCGGCAAGTTCTATGAGTTCGGCAGGAGGAAGCTTTGCGCAAGGGCCGCTGCGGTCTATATTGCCGCGAACCGCTGTAACCGGGGCGAGCTGCGCAAGCTGGTCGAGAATCGCAGCGTCGCCTACGTCTCCGGCATGGAGGATGTGCTCAACGCCGCGCAGGGCGTCAATGGCTTGTGGGCGAAGCAGGCCGTGCGTATCTGAAATAACGCCGACTATCATAGAAGGACCTTTATTTTGACCAGCTTACAAAAAGAACAGGAAGCGGGGCCAGAACACTCCAATAAAATTGAAGAAAGACCCATGACCTGTATTCGCCCAGCTACACCTGAAGATATTCCGCTGATCTATTCACTGATTCGCGGGCTCGCCGAATATGAGCGCGAGCCACATTCCGTAAAGATTACCGAGCAGGAGTTGCTGCGCGACGGCTTCGGGCCGAATCCGTACTATGAATGCCTGATTGCAGAGGAAGAAGGCCATCCTGCGGGATTTGCCCTTTATTTTCCGATTTACTCAACATGGCAGGGGCCAAGTCTGCATCTCGAAGATCTCTTTGTGCGCCCGGAATTTCGCGGGAAGGGAATTGGCAAGGCACTCCTGCAGGCCGTGGCTGCTGTCGCGGTGAAGCGTGGATGCACGCGCCTGCAATGGGACGTGCTCGACTGGAACCAGCCTGCTATCAACTTCTACAACTCGATAGGTGCGGTCATGCTGCACGAATGGCGTCGGATGCGCGTGACAGGCGAGGCCCTGGAAGCGCTTGCTGCTCCGAATGAGGTTTCGGCATGAGCCGCATTCGTGTCATCGGCGGAGGACTGGCAGGCCCGGAGGCCGCGCTGATTGCGGCGCGCATGGGCATAGAGGTGGACCTTTATGAGATGCGTCCTGTACGTTCGACTCCAGCGCACCAGACGGCGGACTTTGGCGAGCTTGTCTGCTCGAATTCATTGAAATCAGAGAGCGAGCACACCGCGCCGTGGCTGCTGAAGCAGGAGATGCGCCGGGCCGGGTCTCCGCTGCTTGCCTGTGCAGACGCCAGCGCCGTTCCTGCCGGACATGCGCTGGCTGTGGACCGAGTCGAGTTCTCGCGGCTCATCAACCAAGCGGTTGAACGCGGACCGTGCATCAAGGTACACCGGGAAGAAGTGACCAGGCTTGATCCGGAAGACGGCATCACCATCATTGCTTCTGGTCCACTGACTTCATCAGCGCTCTCGCAAGAGATTGCCCGCCTTACCGGAAGTGATCACCTCGCTTTTTACGACTCCATCAGCCCGATTGTTGAGGCCGATTCCATCAACATGGAGCGCGTTTATTTTGCCGCGCGTTGGGACAAGGGCACAGCCGATTACATCAACTGCCCATTCACAAAAGAAGAATACGACGCTTTCTACGATGCGTTGGTCTCAGCCGAAACCGTGCAGGAAAAGGAGTGGGAGAAGCTCTGTTATTTCGAGGGCTGTCTGCCGATTGAAGAACTGGCGCGGCGCGGGCGCGATACCCTGCGCTTTGGCCCAATGAAGCCTGTAGGGCTGCGCGATCCGCGCACCGGAAAGACACCCTATGCCGTGGTGCAACTGCGCTGCGAGAATCTTCGGGCGGATTCGTACAATCTGGTCGGCTTCCAGAACCACCTGAAATACGGCGAGCAGGCGCGCGTGCTGCGTATGATTCCCGGGCTGGAGAACGCGAAATTTCTCCGCTATGGGCAGATCCATCGCAATACATATATCAATGCTCCGCGCGTGCTGACAAAGACGCTGAACATGCGCGAACATCCAAAGATTTATTTTGCAGGACAGATTTCCGGGGTTGAAGGCTATACCGAATCTATTGCCACAGGCTTGCTCGCCGGAATGTACGCTGCTTCTGCTGCGCTGGGAATTCCTGTAGCTCCGGTTCCACGTGAGACGGCGCTTGGTTCGCTGGTGAATTATATTACTCACGCTGATGCAAAACACTTCCAGCCGGCAAATATTACCTTTGATTTACTCGTTCCTCTGGAAGATGAGCTGCGAAGAAAGGTTCGCGACAAGAAAGAACGGCACCGGATCCAGTGCGAACGCGCGTTGCAGGCGTTTGATG
>DASRBV010000290.1:0-8179 GCA_035653455.1 Pseudacidobacterium sp.
GGGCGCGATACGCGCGTAAGGTCACGAATGGCGGCCTCATTGTTCGCACCGTACTTCAGGTACACACGCAGAACAGCGCGGCCGTTCTCGTCCGAGGTCTTATAGTTGGCGATATAGCCCTCTTCCTTCAGGATGCGGGCAATCTCGGTCTTCAGCTTCGAGGCCGGGACATCCAGCTTCTGGTGACGCGCGCGGATTGCATTGCGCAGGCGCGTCAGAAAATCTGCTACTGGATCGGTAAAGCTCATCGTTTCTCCTTCATCCCCCGTTCGCTCTGCTTTTCAGAGAACCTGCGGGAATGGTTGTTGTGCGCCAAAGGCGCGTTTGCCTGACGCGGCCAGCGTCACCAACTTGATTTCACCACTCCGGGAATTTCTCCCTTGAGCGCCAGTTGGCGGAAGCACAGACGGCACATGCCGAACTTACGCAGGTAAGCCCGCGGACGTCCGCACAGCTTGCAGCGGTTGTGTCTGCGGGAAGAAAACTTCGGTTTGCGTGCGTCTTTGACTCGCTTTGCAGTGGTAGACATATCTGGTCCTCAATCTTCCTTACGCCGTTTGACGGAACGGCATTCCGAACTGCCGCAGCAGGGCGCGCGCCGAGTTGTCATCCCTCGCCGTTGTCACAATCGTGACATTCATGCCCTTCAGCTTCTCAACCTTCGCGTAATCAATCTCGGCAAAAATCAACTGGTCGCGCAGACCAAGCGTGTAGTTGCCGCGTCCATCAAAGCTGCGCGTGGAAACACCGCGGAAGTCACGCACGCGAGGCAGCGCAACAGTAATCAGGCGGTCGAGAAATTCATACATCGTATCGCCGCGCAGCGTCACCATCGCGCCAATCGCCATACCCGAGCGCACTTTAAACGCCGCAATGGACTTTTTGGCCTTCGTCAACACCGGCTTCTGTCCAGTGATGGCCGCCAGGTCGGCAACCAGCGGGTCAATCAGCTTGTTGTTCTGCGTGGCCTCGCCCAGTCCCATGTTCAGGACGATCTTCTCGATCCTGGGCACCGCCATTGGGTTTTCAAGCCCCAGCTCCTTCTGGAGCGCCGGCTTGATCTCCTTCTGGTACTTCTCTTTGAGTCTTGCTGCCATTTTTGCTTCTTCTCTTTTCTTCTCCGGTCTCGGAGTGGCCAGAGGCCGTGTACCGTTACGGAGGAACTGGCCATCCAGGCAATCGCGCCTTCGGCGCAGCCAGACGGCTATTTCTTCTTCGCCACCAGCGTCTGTCCGCACTTGCGGCAGACACGGACTTTGGTTTCGCCTTCAAACTTGTGGCCAACGCGTGTCGGACCGCAGCTCGGACAGACCAGAAGCACGTTGGAAATGTGGATCGGCGCTTCCTGCTCGGCAATGCCACCTTTGATATTACGCTGCGGGTTCGGACGCACGTTCTTCTTTACAACGCGCACGTGCTCGACCAGAATGCGGTCATTGTCCGGGAAAACGCGCAGCACGCGGCCGCGCTTGCCCTTGTCACTGCCCGCGATCACTTCGACCTGGTCATTGCGCTGAATATTCAAACTCATAAAGGTCCTCTTTATCTCATCTGCCCTGGACTAAAGGACTTCAGGGGCAAGCGAAACAATCTTCAAAAACTTCTTCTCACGCAGCTCGCGGGCCACCGGGCCAAAGACGCGCGTTCCAACCGGCTCGCCTGCTTCGTTAATCAGCACGGCGGCATTCGAATCAAAGCGGATATAGGTCCCATCGCGGCGGCGCGTCTCTTTGCGCGTGCGAACGATCACGGCCTTTACCACTTTTCCCTTCTTCACCTGACCATCGGGTGAAGCTTCTTTCACGGCCGCGGTAATCACATCGCCCAGGCCGGCCTTGCTGCCGGTCGAGCCGCCCAGCGGCAGGATCATCTGCAGCTTGCGCGCGCCGGAGTTGTCGGCGACCTCAAGCATGGTCCTCATTTGCACTGCCATCGTCGTATCTCCTTATTTCTTACTCAGCGGCGGGCGCTTCTTCTACCTGCGCAAGCGCCGAGCGGCGGATGATCTCTTCCAGTTGCCAGCGCTTCAGCTTGCTCAGCGGACGCGTCTCACGAATGCGGACCATGTCGCCCACACGCGCCGAGTTCTGCTCATCATGCGCGTAAAATTTCTTGCTCTGGCGGACGATACGCTTGTATTTGGGGTGCGCCTTGCGCATTTCCACTTCGACCACGATCGTCTTCTGCATTTTGGTCGAAACCACCGTGCCGACCTTCTCCTGACGGCGTGATTCCTTGCGGGGCTCGCTCTGTGTTGTTGCTGTGGCCATGGTTTAGCGGGCCTCCTTCTTCGTAGACTTTTTCTTCGCTGGCTTCGCAGGCGCGCTCGACTCGGCCTTCGGAGCGGCACCATGCAGGCCCAGCTCGCGCTCGCGGGCAATGGTCTTGATGCGCGCGATGTCTTTCTTCAACTCGCGCAGTTTCTTCACGCCCTCGTTCTGGCCGAGCTTTATCTGAAAGCGCAGACGGAACAGTTGTTCAGCCGCCTTCTGCTCCTCGACGCGCAGCTCGCTGTCGCTCAGGTTACGGATCTTTTCCAGTTCCATTTCTCTTCGTCTTCTCTCCGGGACAACGGCCCACCGTAGGCCGCGTCTCCCAAAATCTTTACTTTGCTGCCACGACAGCCTGCACCGTATGGCGCTGCACAAAACGGGTCTTGAGCGGCAGCTTGTTGGCGGCCAGACGCATCGCTTCTGCGGCGACGTCCGGCGCTACGCCTTCCATCTCAAACAAAATCTTGCCCGGACGCACAACGGCGACCCAGTGGTCGAGCGGCCCCTTGCCGGATCCCATTCGGACTTCCGCCGGCTTCTTGGTGATGGGCTTGTCCGGAAAGATCCGGATCCAGACCTTGCCGCCACGCTTGATAAAGCGCGTCATCGCAATACGGCTTGCTTCAATCTGGCGGTCGGTGATGTAACCGCACTCCATCACCTTCAGGCCGTAGTCGCCAAATGACAGCTCCGAGCCGCGCCACGCCTTGCCGCGCATCTTGCCCTTCTGCTGCTTGCGATACTTGACCTTCTTTGGCATCAACATAATGAAACCCTCGATAGCTTTTAGCTATTAGCTGCTAGCTTCTAGCCGAATTCTTAACTCGCCAATCCCCTCCGCTCTGCTTAACAGTGTGCTAAAAGCTAAGAGCTAGAGGCTAAAAGCTGCTTTAAAATACCGACGTTCCCACCGCCGCCTGCGGTTCACGCCGCTTCTGCTGGTAGATATCGCCGCGATAAATCCACGTCTTGACGCCAATCACGCCATACGTGGTGCGCGCTTCGGCGAATCCGTAGTCAATGTCAGCGCGCAGCGTGTGCAGCGGCAGACGGCCTTGCAGGTACCACTCGGAGCGGGCGATTTCTGCGCCGTTCAGACGGCCCGAAACACGCACCTTGATCCCCTTGCAGCCGAAGCGCAGCGCCGAGTCCACCGCCTTGCGCATCGCGCGGCGGAAACCCACGCGTTTCTCAAGCTGGAGAGCGATGCTCTCGGCAACCAGTTGCGCATCCAGCTCCGGCTTGTTCACCTCGAGGATGTCAATGAAGACCTCGCGGTTGGTGCGCTTCTGAAGGTCTACCTTCAGCTTCTCAATCTCCGCGCCCTTGCGCCCGATAATGATGCCAGGACGCGCGGTGCGGATGATAATGCGCAGCTTGTTGCCCGGACGCTCAATCTCCACTGAGCTGACCCCCGCGGCCTTCAGCTTGTCCTTCAACTCTTTCTTGAGTTGAACATCTTCGACGAGCAGCTTGTCATAATCGCGCTCGACAAACCAGCGTGAACGCCACGGCTTGTTAATGCCGATCCGAAATCCGTAAGGATGGACTTTCTGTCCCATAATTCCCTCTCGCCCCCTACTCAGTGGCCTTCTTTTTGGAGGTAGTCTTCCTTGCTGCCTTCTTTGCCGGTGCCTTCTTCGCAGCAGTCTTTCTGGCCGCCGCCTTCTTGGCCGCTTTCTTCGCCGGAGCAGCCGGGGCCGCTTCTGCCTCGACTGTCTGCACCAGGCCGTCCTGCCTGCGCTCCGCCACCGATATGATGATGTGCGACAGACGGCGCTGATAACGGTAGGCTCGACCCATCGGAGCGGGGCGAATACGCTTCATGCGCGGTCCTTCGTTCGCAATCGCCTGCTTGACATAGAGGTTGTCCACATCTACATCAAGCCCCTGCTCCTGGCTCAGATAGTTCGCGTTCTGGATGGCCGAACGCAGCACCTTCTCCACCATCGGGGCCACTGCCTTCTTCGTGAAGGTCACCGTATTCAGCGCCTCTTCGACGCCGCGGCCCTTAATCAGATCGAGCACCAGCCGCGCCTTCTGCGGCGATACCCGCTGGAAGCGCGCTTCAGCCCGGAATTCCCGTGTGTCCAATTGCATTGGCTTGCCTCAAACCTTCTTCAATCTCTGCCAAAAGTTACTTCGCCTTGGCTGTCGTCTCCGCAGCCTTCGCCGAGTGTCCCTTAAACGTGCGCGTTGCCGCGAACTCACCCAGCTTGTGACCCACCATGTTCTCCGTCACATACACCGGCACAAATTTCTTGCCGTTGTGGACCGCAATCGTGTGCCCCACAAACTCAGGATGGATGGTCGAGCGGCGCGACCAGGTGCGGACGACCTTCTTGTCATTCGCCCGGTTCAGCGCTTCGATCTTCTCCACCAGATGCCCATCTGCAAACGGGCCTTTTTTTGTTGACCGTGCCATAAAACCTCTTTTAGCTCTCAGCTACTAGCCATTTGCTTCCAGCCGAATCCGGCCAGTACTTATTTCTTGTCACTCAACAACCTGCTCCCGCCACATTGAGCTAAAAGCTGGTAGCCAGGAGCTGAAAGCTGCCTTATTTTGTTCTGCGACTGACGATAAATGCGTCCGTCCGCTTGTTGTTGCGCGTCTTGTATCCGCGTGTCGGTTGGCCCCACGGCGTTACCGGATGACGTCCACCTGAGGTCTTGCCCTCACCACCGCCGTGCGGGTGGTCTACCGGGTTCATCGAGACACCGCGGTTCGTCGGACGAATGCCCTTCCAGCGGTTCCTTCCCGCCTTGCCAATCGAAACATTTTCGTGGTCCGTGTTGCCCACCTGTCCAATGGTGGCCATGCAGTCCACAAGCACTTTCCGTGTTTCGCCGGAAGGCAGCTTCAGCAGGGCATAATCACCCTCTTTGGCCACCAATTGCACCTGCGCGCCAGCCGAGCGTGCCATCTGCGCGCCTTTGCCCGGGCGCAGTTCCACGTTATGCACCGTCGTACCGGCCGGAATGTTACGCAGCGGCAGCGCATTCCCTATTAGGATGTCGGCCTCAGGCCCACTCATCACTGTCTGCCCGACCTTCAGGCCGACAGGCTGCAGAATGTAGCGCTTCTCACCATCGGCATAGCTGATCAGGGCAATACGCGCAGAACGGTTCGGATCGTACTCAATCGTGGCGACCTTTCCCGGCACGCCGAACTTATCGCGCTTGAAATCAATCAGGCGCAGCTTGCGCTTATGTCCGCCGCCATGATGACGGATGGTGAGGTCGCCCGAGTTGCGGCGTCCGCCCGTGCGCTTACGGATGGTAACCAGCGGCTTATACGGCTGGTCTGTCGTGATGTCGTCATTGACCAGCGCCGTCTGGAACCGCAGCGTTGGTGTGATCGGTCTGTATGTCTTGATCGGCATCGTTTAGCTCTTAGCTTCTAGCTGCCAGCCTCTGGCTTTGCTTGCAGCTCGTTCTACTTACTCAATTTCAACCAGGTTTCTCATCCAGCGCTCCAGCTAGAAGCGAAAAGCTAATAGCTGGTGACCGCTTTTACAGGTTGTCAATGTACTCCGGCATCTTCTCGCCTGCCTTCAGACGCACATACGCCTTCTTCCAGTCAGGACGATGTCCGGCAAACCGCCCACGGCGGCGTTCCTTGCCCGGATAGTTCGCGGTCCGAACAGCGGAGACCTTCACTTTAAAGAGCGCCTCTACGGCCTGCTTGATCTCCGTCTTGGTTGCCTTCGGCGCGACCTCAAACACCAAAGTGCCTTCGGTTTCTTTTGCGCCAAGCGCCCGTTCGGTAATCAGCGGGCGGCGAATCACTGTATATGTTGTCGGCATTAGGCCACCTCCGCCTTTCTGCGCCGGGAAACTGTCTTCTTCAGCGCGTCCTGCATCTGCTCCAGGGCCGCCTTTGAAAAAATCGCACGCTCGTACCGAAGCAGGTCATAAGGATGCACTTCATTGTTGAGCACCAGCTCCACACCCTTCAGGTTGCGAGAACCCAGAATCGTGTTCGGGCTAAGCTCTTTGCTGTTCTCGACCAGCAGCGCTGTCTTCTTTGCTTCCAGCTTGTTCAGCGCCTGGCGGTACAGCTTTGCCTTCGGTTCCTTCAGATCAAGGCTTTCGACCACGGTAATCTGGCCGTCCTGCAGCTTCGCGGCCAGCGCAGCGCGCAGCGCGCCCAACAGCTTCTTCTTCGGGAAAGCGTAGTCATACGACCGGGGCTGCGGTCCGTGCACCGTACCGCCATGCCGCCAAAGAGGTGAGCGGACGGAACCGATACGCGCGCGGCCTGTTCCCTTCTGCTTCCAGAGCTTCTTGCCCGAGCCGGAAACCAGCTTGCGGTTCTTGGTAGCGTGCGTACCCTGGCGCAGCGAAGCGCGATAGTGCTTCACCGCTTCCCACAGAAGCGCCTCATTTACATTACTCGGCGCAAAGACTTCATCGGCCAGCTCCAGGGAGCCTACCTTCTGTCCACCGAGATTGAAAACGTCAATGTTTGCCATTGTCTTAACTCTTTCAGCTACCAACTCCTGGCTGGCCGCTTTTCCGCTGACCGCTTTTCGCTATCAGCTGCCCTACTTTTTCTTTGCCGAAGCCTTCTTCGATGCCTTCAGCGGATCCACCGTGCCCGCTCCTGCAAATCCACGGCGTTCGCGCGGCGGAGCTTTGGCCTTTGAGATCACTACGTAGCCATCACGCGGCCCCGGCACTGCACCCTCGACCATAATCAGGTTCTCGTCGAGATCAATTCCGCGAATGCGCAGGTTGCGTACTGTCACCCGGTCCACGCCCATGTGCCCAGGCATACGCTGTCCCGGAAAAACACGCGACGGAAATGAAGACGCGCCAATCGAGCCTTGCACCTGGAACATGTGTCCATGCGACTTGGGACCGCCGCCGAAGTGATGACGGCGAACAACACCGGCAAAGCCACGGCCCTTGCTCGTTCCCACCACGTCCACGTACTTCTCATCCGCGAAGATGTCCACCAGGACCTTGTCGCCGGCCTTCAGGCCGTTGCCGCTTTCCTGCCCGTCTTCAGCCTTCTTTGCAGCTGCCAGCTCCACCGGGACTTCCTTCACCATCTTCACCGGAGGAACATTGTTCTTCGCAAAATGCCCCTGCATGGGCTTCGTAATCTTGGAGGCCTTCACAAATTCAATCAGGCCGATCTGCGCAGCGTCATAGCCGTCTTTTGCTGCCGTCTTCAACTGCGTAATCACGCAGGGACCGGCCTGCAGGACGGTGATCGGGTGAACCTCGCCCTTCTCATCGAAGACCTGCGTCATGCCGATCTTTTTGCCAATAATTCCTGTAACTGCCATCGTCTTCTCTCCTCATCATGCGCCGGAAACACAGACGCACTGCCGGGTTGGCTTTCAGCTTTTAGCTCTTGGCCTCCGGCGAAAAGCCAGGGGCCAGCAGCGAATAGCTACTTCTCGAACGCCTTGATCTCCACATCCACGCCGGCTGGAAGATCGAGCTTCATCAGAGCGTCCACGGTCTGCTGGGTCGGCTCCAGAATGTCAATCAGGCGCTTGTGTGTGCGGATCTCAAAGGCCTCGCGCGATTTCTTGTCCACGTGCGGCGAACGCAGCACGCAATACTTGTTCTTCACCGTCGGCAACGGAATCGGCCCGGCAACCTGCGCGCCCGTACGCTTCGCGGTGTCTACAATCTCGCCCGTCGAAGTATCGAGCACCCGGTAATCATAGGCCTTCAGCCGAATGCGTATTCTCTGTCCTACCATCTCGTTCCAATCTTCCTGCGGGCCAGCAGTTCATTCCGCCGGCCCGCCACTGCTAACTTCTCCCCGCGCCGAGCGCGCGTCGCCCTGGACGGCCAGTCCTTTACTGCAGGATCTCGGTAATCGTCCCGGCGCCTACCGTGCGTCCGCCTTCCCGGATCGCAAACCGCAGCCCCTTCTCCATCGC
>DASRBV010000291.1:0-6528 GCA_035653455.1 Pseudacidobacterium sp.
CCGGTGCTATCCGGCTTTGCGAAAAGTAAGATTGATGCGGTGGCCCCCCAACACAGGATGTTGCGCAGCTTTCAGTGGCAGAATTCCATGAAACCGCAGCCGCGCCGGACCGCCCCAGACAATGACGTCCCCATGCTGGACGGGAATGCGTTCGGTTTTATCAGTGCGTTTAAGGCCGCCAAAGAGGAAGATAGCAGGAATACCGAGCGAAACCGAAACGATCGGCTGGCTGAAGTCACGCTCATCCCGGTCCTGGTGGAGAGACAGCTTCGTCCCTGCCTCATAGCGGTTGATGAGGCAGGCATCAGGCAGAAAATCCGGAAATCCTGCTTCGCGGGCAGCGCTTGTAGCAAGACGCAGAAAGGACTCCGGCATGGCTGGCCACTTTTTGCCGCTTTCCGGATCTACAGGGCTGTAGCGATAGCCTGATTTGTCGGATATCCAGCCAAGTTCTCCACAGTTCGTCATGGCCACAGACATCCGGTGCCCTCCAGGCGTGATCATGTTGCGAAATGGCGCAGATGCAGCGACTTCGCCCATCTCCTGGAGAATGGCCTTCTCACCAGACAGCGCAAAGCAATGAAGAAATATCGCGCCGGGCACAATCTCCTCTTTTTGCAGTTCCGAACAGTTTGGGTCAAAGAGGCTGAGACTCATGGCTTGCTATAGTTTGACGCGAAATTCTTTTCCGCAGCATTTTTTATCTGGTAAATTCGGCGTCTCCAAAATGAGATACGCTACTGCAACCAGAATGCTTCTGCACAGATTCTCATCTCTGCAGGAGGTAAGCAATATGCCAAATACGCTTGGAATCCTCCTCCTCTTCGCACTGGTTTTTCTGGCGGCCATTCTGTGGGCCACGCACGGACATACGGCAGACGCAGAGGGCATGGGCGACGTAACCGGACACCCCGGTAAGGATTCCTGAGGCGTGTTCTTCTTCGCCCGGTTTCTGGTAGCCTGAAAGAAGCACCATAGCCCGAACTGGCAGCGAATGAACACAACCACCGAAGAAATCAGGCAACTGGAGCCGCCAGCCATCGAACAAGGCCCCAGGCCCCACTCTCAGGAGGACAATGAGATATCCCTCCTCGATCTGCTGATTGTCCTTGCAGAACGGAAAGGGACGATTGCCAGAATTACATTCGGTCTTGCACTGATTGCGTTGATTGTCTCTCTCTTTCTTCCAAAGAGCTACACCGCCACAACCATCGTACTGCCGCCACAGCAGAGTTCCTCGCTGTCCTCGGCACTGATGTCACAGCTTGGCGGACTTGGCTCGCTGGGTGCCCTTGCAGGATCCAGTATGGGGTTGAAAAATCCCAACGATATGTACGTAGCGATGTTCAAAAGCCGCACGGTGGAAGATGCCATGGTGCAGCGCTTTGATCTGATGAAGGAGTACCACCAGAAATACCTTTCCACTGCGCGTAAAGTATTTGAAGACCATGCCAAAGTGGAGTCCGGCACAAAGGACAACCTCATTACCATCTCCGTGGAAGACCGCGACCCGAAACGCGCAGCAGACATGGCCAATGCCTATGTTGATGAATACCGGCACCTTTCACAGCACCTGGCTATTGGAGAAGCAGCGCAGCGGCGTTTGTTTTTCGAGCAGCAACTGGAGCAGGCCAAAGACAATCTTGCCAATGCAGAAGAAGCGCTGAAGGAAACGCAGCAGAAAACGGGCATGATTCAGCTCGACAGCCAGGCGCGCGCGCTTATTGAGTCAGCCGCCAGTCTGCGTGCCCAGATCGTGGCCAAAGAAGTACAGTTGCAGGCCATCAAAAGCTATGCGACGGACCAGAATGCCGAGCTGGTCCAGACGCAGAAACAATTGGATGCCCTTCGCGCGCAATTGGCGCAGCTTGGCGGTGATACAGAGGAAGGCAGTGGCCTGATTGTTCCTAAAGGAAAGGTGCCACAGGTTGGCCTCGAATATATCCGCAAGTATCGCGATGTAAAGTATTACGAGACTATTTTCGAGCTTTTGGCGCGGCAGTATGAACTGGCAAAACTGGATGAAGCCCGGGAAGGCGCATTGATTCAGGTTGTGGACCCGGCCGTTGTTCCGGACCGCAAGTCTTTTCCCAAGCGCGGCCTCATTACAATCATTGCTGCCTTCGCTGGTCTTATCATCGGCATCTTTGTTGCGTTGGTGCAGGAAGGTCTTTCACGTCTGAAGGAAGACCCTGAGCAGGCCCAAAAGCTGAACGCCTTGCAGGCTGCTCTCCGAAAAAAGAAGACTGCATGATGCGCCAACAGTCCTGCACGCCTGTTGCTGTAAAGTAAGAACGCAATGGAACCCGACGAAGTACACGAACTGCACGAACATCATGAACAGGCTGAGAAGGACCGCAGCCTGCGCCCGGTGACCTTTACTATGAGCCTGCTGGCTGTTCTGGTGGCCATCTGCACCGTCCTGGGCCATCGGACGCACTCCGAAGCAATCCTGGCACAAACCAAAGCCAGCGACAAATGGAGTGAATATCAGGCCAAGAAAATCCGACAGAACGAAACACAACTGACGTCAGACATGCTTTCCACTCTGGCCGCCCACGACCCTAACGCGCAGAGGCTTGTGGAGAGTTACAAACAGCATGCCGAAAAGTGGACAGCAGACCTCAATGATGAGCAGAATGAGGCGCACAAATTAGAAGCTGAAGTGGACCGCGCCGAGCAGCGCGGCAGCCGTTTTGATTTTGGCGAAGTGCTGCTGGAGGTCGCGCTCGTGATTACGTCTATTACGCTGCTGACTCGACAGCGCTCCTTCTGGTACGCAGGTCTGGTCCTTGGCGCCATTGGCGTGGTTATATGCGCAAGCGCTTACTTCCTGCCAGGCTGAGAAAGGTCCCCACCGAATCTTTTATATTCGCCGGCTCCTTTTTAGGGAAGTGGTTTGTGTTTTGCCCTCTTCCCCGTCTATGATTAACTAACCGGTTAATCAATGAAGAAACCAGACAACTTCCATCGAAGTGGGCGCGCCGACAAAACGCGGGAGAAGATCCTGCGCTCTGCGATCAAAGAATTCAGCGCCCGGGGCCTGTCCGGGGCACGCATGGATGCGATTGCAAAAACGTCCAGGGTCAATAAAGCGCTGCTCTATTACTACTTCAAGAGCAAGGAAGCCCTCTATACGGCTGCGCTCAAAGAGGTTTCAGGTCGTGTTTCAGAGACCGCACTCGCTGCAATTACGCACCCTTCAAGTCCTGGAGAAAGACTTCTCCGCCTGGCGCTGGACCACTTTGACCGCATCCTCACGCAGCGGGACTTCCAGAATCTTATGCAGCAGGAGATGGTGCGTTTTCGTTTGGGCGAAAGCTCCGCGCTGCCCATATTGGTGAAGTCTGCATTTCAGCCCATCCACGAAAAAGTGGAAGGCGCTGTGCTTGAGGGCATCACGACCGGCGAGCTATGCGACATGGACCCGTTGCAGGTGATGTATTCCATGTTCGGGGCGAATGTCTTTTATTTTCTGAGCGCCCCGATCATGCGGTTGATTGTACCTTTTGACCCCTTCAGTGTGGACGCGGTAAAACACCGCCGCGAGGCGCTGCTGAAGTTTCTGGGGCAGGCATTGTTTCAGGACCGCAGGCATGGCGCAGAGCTGGCCAAGCAGGTGCTGGCCAATGTTCCTGTGCCTGAAATCAAACCATTTTCTGCCCGGAGAAAGCGTTTATGAATGCGCGTAACAAAATTCTGGTACTGATGGGAATTTTGCTGATCGTCGCCGTCGGTTGGTATTACTTTTCCACGCAGCGGACAAGCGATCTGCAATTGATCGGCACCGTGGATGCCAACGAAGTCGTCGTCAGCTCGCGCATTCCCGGACGCATCCACCAGCTATTTGTAGATGAGGGTGATGACGTCAAAGCAGGACAACTGATCGCCACAATCGAGAGTGAGGACCTGGCCGCAGCAAAAAAAGCAGCAGCAGCAACGGCCCTGGGACAGAGGTATCGCCTTGCAGGCGCGGCCGATAGTGCGCGCCAGACGCTGCAGGGAACAAGAGACCAGGTCGCCAGTGCCGAAGCCCAGGTCAACGCCGCAAAGGCGGCCCTTGCACAGGCGCAGGCCAATGCAGCCAGATCGCAAACGGACCTTCAGCGATATACCGCGCTGGTCCAGAAAGATGTGATCTCAAAACAACAGTATGACCAGGCCCTGGCCGCCGCCAAAGCTGATCAGGCGCAGGTGGAATCAGCAAAGGCGAATGTGACCGCGGCAGAAGCAGCGCTCAAGGTTGCACAGGCGAACACAATCCAGGCGGAGGTGGCAGAGAAAACCGTGGCGGCCACGAGAAGCGAGATGCAGAATGCCCAGGCATTGCTGAATCAGGCGCAGACACAGCTTGATTACGCGCAGGTAGTTACGCCCATCTCAGGGAAAGTAAATGTAAGAGCAGCGCGTCAGGGCGAAGTGGTTTCTGCAGGAACACCCATTGTGACCATCACTGACCTGACGCAAACCTGGGTCTATGCTCCCCTGCCGGAAACCGAAGCTGATGCTGTGCAGGTTGGAGATATGCTGCGGGTCGTGATGCCAAGCGGCGCGACCGTTCAAGGCAAGGTCATTGAAAAATCTGCCGAAGGCGATTTTGCTACGCAGCGCGACGTAAGCCGCCGCAAGCGCGACATTAAAACCATTCGCCTGAAGTTGCTCATCGAGAACCCCGGCATGCGTTATGTGCCCGGAATGACAGCCGAAGTGTACATCCCCAAAGACAAGCTGGTGCACAAATGAGTGATTCTCGGCCAGCTATTGCTGTTGAAAATATCGTGAAACGCTATGGCGATTTTGAAGCGGTCGGTGGCATTACGTTTGAGGTGGCGGACGGGGAAATCTTTGGTCTGCTTGGGCCGAACGGCGCGGGCAAGAGCACGCTCATTCGCATGATGACCACCCTCGTTCCGTTGACGGAAGGAAAAGCCTGCATCAGCGGGCATGACGTATCGCGCGAACCGGATGCAGTGCGACGGTTGATTGGGGTCATCCCGCAGGCGCTCACCAGCGACCTGGATTTGACCGTCGAGGAAAATCTTTCCATCTACGCCAAGCTTTATGAAGTTCCGAGGGCAGCGCGGCAGCGAAATATCAAGGAGCTGCTGGAAGCCGTAGACCTGCTGAAGTGGCGGAATGCGCAGACCAAAACGCTCTCCGGAGGCATGAGGCGGCGGCTGGAAATTGCTCGTGGGCTGGTCCACAATCCGAAAATCTTTTTTCTCGATGAACCAACCACCGGGCTGGATCCTGTCTCGCGCGTGGCCGTGTGGGAGATGCTGCAAAAACTCAAGAACAGCCGTAACCTGACCATCCTGCTGACGACCCACTATATGGAAGAAGCAGACCGCCTGTGTGACCGCATCGCCATTGTGGACCACGGAAAGCTGGTAGCTCTGGACACGCCCATGGCCCTCAAGGCCAGCGTGCCCGGGACCAATGTGGTAGAGGCGCAATTCGCAACCGATTCGCCTGAATGGCCTTCGCGTCTGGAACGTCTGCAAGACGTGACTTCCGTAGAAGCGCAAGGATCTGGCATGTATCGCATTCTTACGTCGAATGGGCCGCAAACGACGACACAATTAGTTGCAATGGCAGCCAGCGAAGGAACAGCGATTAAATCGCTCAACGTGCAAAGCACCACGCTGGACGACGTCTTTGTCCATTACACAGGGCGACAACTACGCGATGAACAAGTGAAGGCATTTGGATTTATGATGCCGCAGCGGCCGGGAGTGCAGCCATGAAACGGACTTGGGCGATTGTAGAGCGCGAGATGCGGAAGTTCTTCCGTTCACCTGCGCTGATGATGGTTTCCATGACCCTGCCGCTGGTGCAATTGGTGATTCTAGGCAATGCCTTTGGCGGCAAGATTCGTGGCGCGCGCATGGGCGTGGTGGATTACGACCACGGATCTCAGGCGCTGAAAATCCACGAGGCGTTCAATGCAATTGCAGCCAACATCCGCACCTTTACAACTGTTCCGTATGATGACGAGAAGAAAGCGCAGGAAGACGTGCGCACCGGCAAGATTGATGGCGCTGTGATTATTCCTGCGCAGTATTCGCGCCGCGTCCTTGCCGGCGACTCTCCAACCATTGGCCTTGTCGTGGACAACACCGACCAGACGATGAGCAATGCGCTTGAAGCAGAGATGCAGTCGCTGGTGAATGCTCTGAACGCGCCTCTGATCCAGCCCAGAGTCGTGCAGCAGATCACGCTGGATATCGTTGAACTTTACCCCTATGTCGAGTACATGAAATACCTTCTGGCCGGATCCATCACACTCGCCATGTATGTGGCCGTCATGATCGGGGGAGGCATGCTCTACATTGATGACAAGGCCCGCGGCGTCCATGAAGGATATCTGGTCACCCCCATCACCCGGCTTGAGTTGGTGCTTGGCCTGAATCTCGCCGGCGCTTTGAAGGCCGTAATCTCCGGCGTAAGCCTTACTGTGATCGGCACGCTGCTCGCAGGGCTGGGAGTCATCTTCCATCCCATTACGCTTCTGCAACTCTCGCTTCT